>NZ_ARPM03000146.1 GCF_000388175.3 Holospora undulata HU1
TCGTAGAAGAGTATAAGGAAGATCAAAAGTTAATGGTGTAAAGCAAGGGCTCTGTGAGCAAGCGGAATGTTTCACAAACAGCAGAACTTATCGCACATTTGGAAAGCCATAGCGTATATGAAAGCAAGCGATATTTGCGGCTCATGTTCTTGAACCCTATGGCTGCACGCCCATAATTTTTCATTTAAAAAGGCAGCCAAGCAGGAAGCGTTTATTAATTATTATGAGACGGTGATGACAACACCGCCGGATGTTTGGTGATGGCGCCCCCCACCATGGCAACGAAAATTACTTGTCAGGCACCTCCCATGACACGCATGAACCTGATGGGAGCATTGGATTTGATGGGTGGTATCCTTAGAACCCTTGAATAGCTCCCCCTTGAAGAGGTTTTTTGATCCTCTGAAAGACGCTTATCCAAAGGCGCCTAACATTCACCTGATCTTGGATCAAGGACCCTACAAGCAAACCCCTCCAAAAAACAGCAAAAGAAAGAGGGATTGAGGTGCATTGTTCCTCCCTATACCCCCCAAACCTGGGACAACATCGCCATGGATCTTGTCAACCGCGTCAATGACAACTTTCAACGCATTAGTCCAACACTTTCAGTTTGATTTAGTATAGCCTGCATAGATCTTTGTATTTAAACCTCCAATGGCCTGGTTCGTGTCTTTTTTTAATGCTTCGTTTTCCAGGAAAAGGATCCTTTATTTTATCCCACTGATCATCTCCGTAGCTTAACGTCTTATTTAAAACACCTCTCTTTTAAATTTTTATTAAATTCTCAAAAAATATAGAAAAAATCAACTTAATTGAAGACCGGGCCTTAATTGTTTTATCAATTAAATGCTATGGTATTTACGATCTTTAGATTCTATTCTCACTAATTTTACCGTCCGATAAATCGTAATGGTTTGGTTTTAAAACAAACTGTCGACCTATTTCTAGAAACTTTGTACGACGATCTGCTTTAGCATTTTCATACGTTTCTTGTAGCGCAAAATTAAGGTGCCTTCCCACAGCGAAAATCGTAGAATGGGGGTCTCGATGCGCCCCTCCTAAAGGCTCTGGAATGATATCATCAATTATTTGTAACGTCCTTAGGTCTTGAGCAGTTAATTTTTGTGCTACTGCGGCCTCTTCCCTTTTATCACGGCTTCTCCATAAAATTGAAGCACACCCTTCTGGAGAAATAACAGAATAAACAGAATGTTCTAGCATAAAAATTTTATTGGCAGTAGCTAAGGCAATAGCTCCTCCCGATCCGCCTTCACCTATGATCACAGAAATAATGGGAACATCTAAAGAAAAGCTTTTCTCTAGACAGGCAGCAATGGCATAGGCTTGTCCTCGCTCTTCTGCTTCTGTTCCCACATAAGCACCCGCAGTATCCACAAAAGTCAGGATAGGAAAACCAAATTTTTGAGCAAAATCCATGCAGCGCAACACTTTTCTATACCCTTCAGGATGAGGCATTCCAAAATTATGTTTTAGTCGACTTTCCGTGTCGTGCCCTTTTTCATGCCCCATCACCAGCACAGTTGTTCCATAAAATCGTCCCACTCCTGCCTGAATTGCCATATCGTCCCCAAAGGTTTTGTCTCCACACAAGGGAAAAAAATCTTGCACTAACTGTTGGATGTAGGCAGAAGTTTTTGGACGCTGTTCATGGCGTGCAACAAGAACTTTTTGCCATGCAGTAAGATTTTTATACAGATTTGATAGCAATGTCTTACGTTTTTTTTCTAGGCGCAGAATCTCAGTCTGAATTTTGATTTTATCTCCAGAAATACCTTTAAGTGCTTCAATTTGATCTTGAAGCTTTACTACCACGCTTTCAAATTCTAAATGCTGCATAATTAATTTCATACTTATTGATATTATAAATGTAACAGATTGAAAAAAAATATTCTACAGTAAGTCCAAACAAGATATCTTTTATCTCTGCACCGGTAAGAAAATATTTTAATCTTGATGAACTTGATAATTACAAAATACTTTTTCTTGAAAGTATTGAACGGATACTAAGCATTTTGCTTTGTAATGTTGATTTTTTTTAATGAAGAAAAAAATATAATCCTTTAACTAAAGATCTTTTTTGTTAGAACTGGTAAAGAAATTCTTTTAAAAGTCTCTAAAAATGATTGTATGTAAATTTTGTGAATGTTCGGAGTGTTTTAAAATCGGTTTTGTTCGATGGATTCAGCGGTACAAATGTAAAAAATGTGAAAAAAATTTCACGAGGTGTGCCTGAGAAAGACAAGCTGAACGCCCTCGTTTTATACGCAAGCGGCCTGTCAATGAACTGAATTGCCCTACGTTTTGGTGTCAGCGCGACCTCTGTTTTGAAGTGGGCGGGCACCTTAGGATCAAGTCTATGCGCAAAACGTATTTTGTTTTATCTTAGCCCAGATAAAGCCAAAGCAATATCTTTTGAAGAAGAAAATATTAAAAAAATTAGATCAGTATTTTCTACAGTTAGAGCTCTTTTTGATCAGACCAGAAAAAATTCAGCACAAGATTCAGAAGTCTCTCTATCTGAAATAGAAATTAAAGATAGCTTTACAAATAAGAAAAAAATAGTAGCTGAGGTTTTTAACGCTATGTTAAAAATCATTTCTCAAAAAAGTATCACAGCTGATAAAAAAATAGAACACATTAAGAATTTTGCAAAAAATACTACGTATATATCAAATCCAGAAAGGATCCCCAATCTCAAAAGAATTGAGCTATCTCCAGAAAACAAAGGTATTGTCATGGAAGTCGATGAATTTTGGCATTATTCAAAAAAAAGAAAAAAAATTTGGATTTTTAAAGCTTGGATTTTTAAATCCTATGATCGTGCTGGAAAACGGCTCTTCGATTGGAAATTTTGCGATCACTCGCATCAAACATTCAAACGACTTTTTGAACGATTAAAAAAATAGAAAATTTTATTTTATTGCGCAGATCGTTGGGCAGATTTTAATAAAATTATTCCAAGCAACCGCCTCTTTCAGGGGCAAGATAAAACCTTTTCCATTGAACCAAATAATGCTCGACACCGCCATTGGTTTTCAAGATTTCGCCCCCCCCTTGCAAACACGCGATCACTTGAAATGCTAGAGGGAACACTGCTTATTTTTGCGGTACTTCATATTAATAAAACTTTGGAAATTAATCATGCTATCTTTGGTTAAAAGCTTCTGAAAAAGTAGCCGCTAGATTTTGCATATATAAATCAGCAATAGTGAGATGGAGCAAAACTCTTGAAGGAGTAAACAAAAAAAATAAATCACGGACAAAATTAGACAAAGAGAAATTATACAAAAGAATTTCCAGACAGGTACTATGAAAGGGCTAAGAGGTTAAAAATCAGTGCTTCTGGTATAAGATATGCAAAACAGCGTTTAGGAGAGACATATAAAAAAACTCTCAATCATCCGATCCAGAGAAAAGGTCTGTGTTTTGCCAAAAAATTAAAGAATT
>NZ_ARPM03000145.1 GCF_000388175.3 Holospora undulata HU1
CTCACTACTGCTGATTTAGATATGCAAAATCTAGCGGCTACTTTTTCAAATGATAAACCGTGCTTTTGTTTTATTTTTAATTACATAATTATAACTCCACCCAGCTCCATTGTCATATTCTTTTTATCAAGTTTTAGCTATATGCGTAGATTTGTTGAAAAAGAAGGGGAAAGGGAAAAGGAAAGGTGCTATTGATTTTTTTTTATATTGCTTTAAAATAAAATACGGATTTGTTTAAGGAAGCAGAGCTCATAATTGTTAACATTTTTCTTTCCTAAAGTTCGTAACACAGATAAACATTTTCGAAAGGTTCTTATTTCTTCTATGATTGGGAATACGTTAGAATGGTACGATTTCATGTTGTACGGATACTGTGCCGCTATTATAGGAGCATTGTTTTTTCCTGCTAATGATGCTTTTTCTTCAATGCTTGCCACTTACGGAGTGTTTTTCGTTGGGTTTGTTATGCGACCATTAGGAGGAATTTTGTTTGGGTACTTAGGAGATCGAATAGGAAGAAAGGGAGCTTTAGTTTGGTCTATTTATTGTATGGCTATTCCGACAGCGCTTATTGGAATGCTTCCCACTTATGAGCAAATCGGGTGGTTTGCCCCTTTGTTTTTGACGTGTTTGAGACTTTTTCAAGGACTTTCTATGGGGGGAGAGTTCACCGGGTCTATTGTGTTCGTTGTAGAACATGCAGATCCTCAACATAGAGGATTTTGGGGGAGCTGGACAACTTTTAGTGCAGCAATTGGCGTATTAATAGGATCTTGTATGTGTGTTGCTGTTGGAACGTTGCTGAGTGAATCAGAATTTTTAAGGTGGGGGTGGCGTGTTCCTTTTATTTTAAGTATTACAGGAAGTATAGTCGGAGCGTTTGTACGAAATAGATTACAGGAAACAGAAGCGTTCTCTCGCAATAGCTCTGACAATTTTTCGTGGAAGAAGTTTTTTGCGCGTCATGGAAAATCTTTGTTGCAGTTAGTTTGCTTAGATGTTGTTGTCGCTATTGGTTTTTTTACGATATGTCTTTTTATCGTTAATTATCTTCAAAATTTTGTTGGGGTAGGACACTATCAAGCAACGTGTATTAGCACTATTGCTACTTTAGGGTTTGCGTTAAGTATTCCGATTGGAGGGTACTGCTCTGATCGAGTAGGAAGGAAACCTGTTTTGCGTTTTGCATCGTTACTTTTGTTATGCGCAGCGATTCCCGCTTTTATCGCATTTTCTACGGGAAACATTTACCAGATTTTCTTTGCACAACTTGCCTTAAATGTAGCGTTTGGAGTTTATTATGGTGTTATTCCCGCCGTCATCGTTGAACTTTTCCCCCCCTCGATACGTTGCCTTGGAGTATCCTTGGCACACAATGTAACCATGATGGTATTTGGAGGAACGGCCCCTACGTTGGCAGTTTTTTTCATTAAAGAAGCTGGGGAAAAGTCTTTTGCATTGGTGACTCCTGGAATTTATTTAGCTTTTGGGGCTTTGGTTTCTTTTTTCGCCACTTTTTGGATTAAAGAAAGCTATCAAAAATCCATTAGTTAAGGTTTTTCTGCTACAATGTCTTCACTCAGTAAATACAAGGTAAATTATATGCGTGAAACAGAGAATAATACCGTAGTTGTAAAAAAATTTGGTGGAACTTCTTTGAATGACATCGCGTGTTTAAAGCACGCAGCTCAGCTTGTAAAAGAAGCTCAATTAAGAGGAGAGCAGCCCTTGGTCGTCGTTTCTGCCATGGGAGGGGTAACCAATCAACTTGTCCAGTGGGCAGAGGCGTGTTCGGTTCAAAACATTGACACAACAAAAGGTGAGCTAGATACAGTGGTCACCTCAGGAGAACAGGTGACTTCCGGTTTAATGTCATTAGCTCTTCAAGATTTAGGGTGTATGGCAGCTTCTTTTTTAGGTTGGCAATTACCTATTTTAACAGACGAGGTGCACAGAAATGCAGATATTGTTTCTATTAACGTTTCCCCTCTTCAACAATACATGGCCTCAGGAGGAATACCCGTTGTTGCAGGATTTCAAGGAATCACGAAGTTAGGACGGATCACTAGTCTGGGAAGAGGAGGGTCTGACACTACTGCTGTAGCATTGAGCGCCTTTTTAAACGCTCGGTTGTGCCAAATTTTTACTGACGTGGACGGTGTGTATAATGCTGACCCGTCTTGCGTTCAAAATGCAAAAAAATTCGATCGAATTTCATACGATGATATGACAACTTTTAGTCGGCATGGCGCAAAGGTACTTCACGATAAAGCGCTGTATTGGGCAAAACGCTATAAAGTTCCTATTCAAGTTTTATCAACTTTTTATCCAGAAAATCCAGGAACTTTTGTGTGCGAATCCGTGTCTGGACCAGCAAAAGGGATTGCTCACAAAGGCGTTTTGTGCTGGACTGTTCCAGTGCTTTCGCGAATAAAAGCAGACCAGTTGCTGCAAGTGCTGCAAAGCCAATTTATTTCCGTATGGGGATGGCAATGGAACAAATCTATGACTACATTTTTTACTGAAATGTCTGCAAAAAACATTGTACAGCAGTACGTTTTACCAACATTTTCTATTTTACCGCACACGATGTTCACCATAATTGGAGTGTCTTTTGAAGATGTGCCAGAAGAAAATCAGCAAAGTTTAAAACGTATGGGAGTAGAATATATTTTTCGTTCTGTAAACAGCATTAGTTATGTTGTTCAAGAACAACAAACTACACAAATCTTAAATGCGTTACACAAAATGGTACAAGAAGGATGAAAAATACTCAAAAGGAATTACTAACAATGAATAATCCAACTACTTGTCATGCGTTATCTTGGATAGAAGCACAATGGAAAAGAGGCAAAGAATTTTTAGGTACATCTACCGGAATTTTGTGTGGAGCAATGACGTGGGTATCCCACCACGAACTAGTAAAAGGTGTCTGCGATGCGGGAGGATTTGGAATTTTGGCTGGGGGATCTATGACTCCAGATGAGCTGTCCCAGCAAATTAAACATCTTGTTTCTTCTGGTTGCGGCCCTTTTGGCGTGAATCTTATTGTTTTTCATCCAAGTTTTCAAGAACTTGTTGATGTTTGCGGACAATATAATGTAAGCCACATTTTTTTAGGGGGGGGGCTTCCTTCTTCCACAGTATTTAAATCACTTGCATCTTATGGTATTAAACCTGTAGCTTTTGCGCCTTCTGCAGCTTTAGCTAGACGATTAATTCTTAGCGGAGCTCAAGGATTGGTTATAGAAGGCAATGAAGCCGGGGGGCATGTGGGGCCGGTAGCCACTCAAGTTTTGGCCCAAGAGATACTTCCTGTTGTTGGCAAAGATGTTCCTGTATTTGTGGCCGGAGGAATCGGAAACGGAAGAGGAATTTTGTCTTATCTGTGCATGGGAGCATCTGGCTGTCAATTGGGGTCACGTTTTGTGTGTACTCACGAATCTCAAGCGCACAATTCTTTTAAAGAAGCTTTTATTCGCGCCCAAGCCAGAGATGCTGTTCTTTCTTATGGAATCGATTCACGCCTTCCAGTAATCCCTGTTCGTGCAATTTCTAATAAAGCAACGGAAAATTTTGTAATTCTTCAAAAATCTGTTGTAAAAGATATAGAAGAAGGTACGTTATCTTTAGAAGAGGGAAAAATGAAAATTGAGCAATTTTGGTCCGGCGCTCTATACAGGGCAGTAATAGAAGGAGATATAGAATACGGATCCGTTATGGCAGGACAAAGTGTGGGCATGATAAAGTCTAAAGAATCCTGTAAGCAGGTTATACAAACCTTATTAAAAGAGATGGTGGAAGCATTCACAGAAATTAAAATGACATCGGCTCTTTCTTGCAATACGTAAAATTCTTACTTTTAAAGAGTACAGATGATTCCTTAATTTAAAGAAACAATTCCATTGTCTAATTTTCTTCTATTATACAAAAAGGAAGTCTTTCCCAATACGATGAAATAAATTGAGGTCCTTGCGTGGACTCACAACATCGGTGGATCTTTTTTTCAAAAATCACTAAATTTCCTGGATAGTAGAGTTGATCTTGGTTCCAGTTTCCTTTAAATTGCCACAAAGGCAGAACCACTTCTTGAAATTTTCCATTAGCTTCTGTTAAAGTTATAATGTTGTCTTTGCACGAAAAAATTATTTTTTCTGTACTAGGTTGATTTGCAGAAGAATGCACCATCTGAGATTCTAGATTTCTTAAACGCTCTTCTACTTCGGCAAGCTTTTCCATAATATGTTGAAAGTTCCCATCTACTTCTAGGGCTGTTAACGGGCTTTTTCGGTCTTTCCAATAAATAATCATATACCTAAGTTTCCTCATGAAAAATCAAGACCAATTTTTTTAGTAAGTATTTAAAACAAAATATCTTTGAAAAAAATCACATCTTTCCAAGACAAACAAATCTTAATGGGGGGGCTTTAAAAAAATATATTAAAATTATTGCCACATTGATAATTTAATCCTCAGAACGCTTAACAATCATAAACTTAATCCACAAATCATTATTTTTTAAATTATAGTGCAGTGAACGATACAACTGTTTGTAATCGTTGTACAATAAATAACAATTTACTTCTCCACATTCTATCGTTTGTTTGAGAGAAACAACTTTATTTGCCCCATAAAATTCTTGACCAGAACGCCAATCCAGAGCAGTACAAAGCCCTGCAGTTCTTGGAAGGCAGTACCACTGCATACAATCTTTTGGATCTTTGCATTCAAGAACTCCACAAGGTAACGCTGCGCTATTAGGACTAAGCACGCAACTGTCTTTGGTGAAAGAAAAATGTTTGGTAAACACAGAAGAAGAAAAATCCAGACAATAGGAAGAACTTTCTTCAAATGATTCTATATTTTGCTCGAACTCACTCCATCCGGCAGGATACAAAGAAATAGATACACTTTTAAAAAAACTTTTTGTTTGATAAAGCACTGCCCCACTTAAAGGAGGATGCTGGGGGGTTTTTTTCATTTGAATAATAGGGCGCAGCAAAATGGGTTCAAAACTTAAACGTGCTTTCAATTCAATACGCAAAGGAAACAAGTTCTTTGCCTTTGCTGGCTCTAATTCTTGGGCGTCCATCACTAAAAAAGGATCGTCTTGATTCTCAAATTCTGTACTATTGACATAATAAAAGTTTCTCAATAAACAATCATATATTTTGTTTTTACTTTTAAAGTATACACTATATCGGAAAGCATTGCAAAATTATATCAATGAAAAAAAATTTCTTTTTTTGTTACAGTGTTTTGGGAATTTGCACAATAGGAGTAACATCTTCTGCATTATCAAGTCAAAATTCCAGCCCAATTTTTTCAAATACCAATAATAATAAAGAGCTAATAAGCGCCCAGGATTCAATTCTTATCGCTTTTCGAGAAGAGCTTCCTTTGCCAGGCGTTATGTCGTTGTTATACGAAATTAAAATTATTCTTGGATCACTAGAAGGAGTAAATGTAGAAGCAAAAGAAGCCTTAGAATCTATAAAACTTTCTATCCAAGAACATTCTGAAAATTCAGAAGTTTTGGTAACAATACTAAAAAAATTAAGAGACATGTACCATGACAAGCAAGTTGTATTGTTACACATAGCTGAATCTCCTCAAACCACCACTTGATGGTAATCTTTATTATTAAAATAAGTTTATGTATTAAATGGTAATATGCATAAGAAAAATTTCTTTTTCTTATCTTTTACCTAACTTGATCTAAGCATTTTTTCCTTGCCCAATGAAATGTTTTTTGGTATGAAAAAAATAGCTGATCAATTAAAAAAACAATAACAAATCGATCCCCCCCCCCTTTTTATCACTGTTCGATTAAACAGCTCTTTGTTTTGCGTATTAACGGTTTGTATCTTAACCCTGAAATAGCATTAATTACTCTTGTCTCGTTAGATATTTATTGGTACAATAGACATCAAAGTTTGGCTGGGAAATACACTATGGGAAAAATTATCGGAATTGACTTAGGAACAACAAATTCTTGCGTTTCTATCATGGAAGGGGGAAAGGCTATAGTTATAGAAAACGCAGAAGGGAATCGGACAACCCCTTCTGTCGTAGCGTTTAGCGCTTCTGGGGAACGACTTGTTGGCGTTACTGCAAAACGTCAAGCTGTTACGAATTCAAAGCGTACTTTTTACGCCGTAAAACGATTAATTGGAAGACGCTATGACGATCCTTTGACACAAAAAGATCAAAAAATGGTTCCCTATCCTATTTGCGCTCTAGCAAATGGAGATGCAGGGGTGTCAGTAGATGGAGAACAGTACACGCCTAGTCAGATCAGTGCATTCATTTTACAAAAAATGAAGGCTTCTGCTGAAAACTATTTGGGAGAAACAGTAACAGAGGCGGTTATTACCGTTCCTGCCTATTTTAATGATGCACAAAGACAGGCCACAAAAGATGCAGGAAGAATTGCTGGATTGGATGTAAAGCGTATTATTAACGAACCTACTGCTGCTGCACTTGCTTATGGAATGGACCGAGGAAAAGAAGGAGTAATAGTTGTCTATGATCTAGGAGGGGGAACTTTTGACGTTTCTATTTTAGAAATAGGAGGGGGCGTCTTTGAAGTAAAGGCAACCAATGGAGACACTTTTTTGGGTGGAGAAGACTTTGATCTTCGAATCATTGATTATTTGGCAGAAGAGTTTAAGAAGACAACCGGAATAGACCTTCGGAAAGATCCCTTGGCGTTGCAACGTTTAAAAGACGCTGCAGAAGAAGCAAAGAAAACGCTTTCAAATACTGTAACCACTGATGTTAATCTTCCTTTTATTACAGCAGATGAGACAGGTCCTAAACACTTGCATGTTACTCTGAAACGTTCTACCTTAGAATCATTAGTCGCTGATTTAATTGAGCGTACCATAGAGCCGTGTCGTGCCGCCTTAAAAGATGCGGGAATTAGTATATCCGAGATTCAAGAAGTAATTTTGGTAGGGGGAATGACCAGAATGCCTCGGATCATTGAAAAAGTTAAGGATTTTTTTGGAAAAGAACCCCATCGTGGAGTAAATCCAGATGAAGTGGTCGCCATGGGAGCAGCCATTCAAGGGGGAATTTTAAGAGGGGATGTAAAAGACGTTTTGCTTTTGGATGTCACCCCTCTTTCCCTTGGAATCGAAACCTTGGGAGGTGTTTTTACGCGTTTAATTGAAAGAAATACTACAATTCCTACAAGAAAATCTCAGGTTTTTTCTACTGCAACAGACAATCAAACTTCAGTAAATATCAGAGTTTTTCAAGGGGAAAGAGAAATGGCAGCAGATAACAAACTGTTAGCACATTTTGACCTTATGGGAATTACTCCTGCTGCCCGCGGTATTCCCCAAATCGAGGTTACTTTTGATATCGATGCAAACGGTATAGTGAATGTTTCCGCCAAAGACAAGTCTACAGGAAAAGAGCAGCAAATTCGCATCCAAAATTCAGGAGGAATTAGCGAAAAAGAAATAGAGCAAATGGTTCAAGATGCAGAACGTCATAGAAAAGAAGATGCGCACAAGCGTCGTTTAGTAGAAGTTCGTAATCGTGGAGAAAGCCTTGTGTACGAAGTAGAAAAGCAAGTAAAAAATCTTGAAGCGCATCTCCCCGAAGAAGAAAAATTTCGATTAGAGCAAGAAGTAAAAAAAGTTAAAGAACTTTTGGAAAAAGACGATGTGGAAGCGATAGAATCTAGTGTACAAAACTTAGAAACAGAACTTACAAAACTTATGGAGCTTTCTAGCAAGCACCCCCCTTCTGAAGAAAACAAAACGTCTTCAGAAGATGAGTCAAAAAACACAGAATCTTAAGCGTCTTATATCTCATAAAAAAGAAGCTCTGTTTTAAGAAATACAGGCTTCTTTTTGTGAAGAGCTTTAAATTTTTTATATCAAATAGCGACTAAATAATAATTGAAGCCAAGTGGGGAGCGCCAAGAAAATTTACAGACGCTTCGTCATACCGCGGGGCAATGGCGCGGTATTGCTTTCAGTTTAGAAAAAAAAACTCTCAATCAAATGACGGGATTTAAAGATGTTTGTCATAATATGAAGGCTTTAAACGGTTCTTTTTAGGGGGAATAACGGCCTTACGCCCTTTTCTTTTAAGTTTTTGCTTTCATCGACAAGCACTCCATCAGCCTTCGCGAGGCAATCTATCAACGCATCGGCGCCTTCCAAGTCATGTATCTGACCTTCTGTAAGGTAAAAAGCAATTGGATTTCTTGTGGGATTTCCTTGAGTCATCCCACATTGCTTAGATCTTAACGCTAAACCTCCAGCAAAACATCCAATAACCTGGTTCTCGTCTTTTTTTAGAACCGTGTTGATGGACGTGCACAATCTTTCATTGCGTACTTTTTGTCTAGATTATCCTTGGATGTAACGCACACATCTCCTTGTTTTCCAGGAAAAAGATTATTTTTCTTATCCTAATGATTATCACGAAATCCATAACGTCTGAATAAAGAAGATTTATGATAAAAAGACCAGGAGATATGGTAAGAAATACGAACAGATCAAAAAAATATCAGAAGAAAAATTCCACAGGTTGACAGGAGTTAAAAAGGGGACATTTTACCATACTCCCCCTCACTTTTTTTCAGGTAGTTTAAAAGATCGCTGAAATCAAAGAATAAGAGTTTATCTTTGATCCACCTGAGTCCTCTTGTGAAGTATGAATACAAAGATGAATAGAAAGGCGCTCTGACTGTTTTTTTGTAAGCACATTCTTGTGTAAGACCCGTTATAGAAGCGTATAAAATAGCAACAGCGACAATGGTCATAAGTTTGGAAAGTCTTTCCAAATCTTTCATAGGGGGATTTTCAAGGGTAACCCCTTGCGTTTTCATAGTTCTGAACAGCCGTTCAATATCCCATCTTTGTTTGTTTAGTACCCGGTCTTTATCTTAAGCAAATGACAAGGTAC
>NZ_ARPM03000144.1 GCF_000388175.3 Holospora undulata HU1
TTAAAGATGAGCACCTTGTCATTTGCTCAAGATAAAGACCGGGTACTAAACAAACAAAGATGGGATATTGAACGGCTGTTCAGAACTATGAAAACGCAAGGGGTTACCCTTGAAAATACCCCTATGAAAGATTTGGGAAGACTTTCCAAACTTGACCATTGTCGCTGTTGCTATTGTATACGCTTCTATAACGGGCCTTACACAAGAAATTGCTTACAAAAAAAACAGTCAGAGCGCCTTTGTTATTCATACTTCACAAGGGGACTCAGGTGGATCAAAGATAAACTCTTATTCTTTGATTTCAGCGATCTTTTAAACTACCTGAAAAAAAGTGAGGGGGAGTATGGTATACTCATGCTGAATGCAATTGTTTAAAAATTTAATTTTATGTGTTAATAATTTTTCTTATGCAAAGATTTCTGAAAGAAGAAGATCGTGTTGCGTTACGAACGCAGCATAGGCAAGAAAACAACCGACACGCAGCAGATAGGATTAAGGCTGTTTTGTTATCCGACAAGGGGTAGAGTCGTCAAATTGCTAAGGCTCTTCTGATTAACGATCGTAGAGGAGTATAAGGAAGATAAAAAGTTAACGGTGCAAAGCGAGGGCTCTGTAAGCAAGCGGAATATTTCACAAACAGCGGAACTTATCGCGCATTTGGAAAGCCACCACGTATATGAAAGCAGTGATACCTGTGCTTATGTTCTTGAGGCAAGGCAAGACGTTGTGGCTGTGCGCCCATAATTTTTCATTTAAAAAGCCAGCAGCACGGCCCGCAAAGGCAGCCAATCAGGAAGCCTTTATTCATTTTACGAGACGGTGAAGCAACGCCGCCGAAGGATGAACCTGATGGGAGTGACGCATATGTGCCTGACTGTGATATCCTTAAAAACCTTAAATAGTGCCACCATGAAGACGTTTTTTGATCAGCTGAAAGACGATTATCCAAAGGCGCCTAAAATTCAACTGATCTTGATCTAGGTCCTTATAACACAAGCATGAACATGTGCACAACAATTTTCGTCTCTGCCAAATAGTTTTGCAAGAGTATGCTGCAATTTTTCGACCAAACCTGGGACAACATCGCCATGGATCTTGTCGAGCGCGTCAATGACAACTTTCAACGCATTAGTCCAACACTTTCAGTTTGATTTTGTTGTATAAACTTAAGAAAAATCAGTTACTTTGGAAGGTAGGGGAAGTTTTCTTGCATTATTAAAGTCTGCTAAGAACATTCGTGAAGTACGCTCTTCACCAGGTTCATTAGTAATAGTGAAACAATCCAGACTCGATGGTAGAGTAAGAAAAAATTTTAGGATAGGAGTATCATAGATTTTTCTAAAACTTTTATTTCTGCAATATCATATTTTGTTTTGTATCTAATTTAGATAATGCTAGAGATTGTTGATAAAAAAATAAAAATTTTTAATCCCAAATTTTTTTTAAATTGTTTATAATATTTAGAAATTCCTAAAAAAATTTAAAAAAGAAAGAGAATTTGTTATTAACCTAAACCGTCCATTAAACAAAAGAGTATCAGGTTTTCCATCGTTTATTTACTAAGGAAAAATTATAAAAAATAAAACACATAAATGAATAAATAGCACTAAAGACCGAATGCTTTTTGGTGAAGCTCTTGAATTACTCGAGTTATAGAATCTGGACAAAAAGTATACAAACCAAAGGGGGTATCAACAGAGGCCACCGGGACAATCCCCACAGCAGTTCCTGTTAAAAAAGCTGCTTCCATTGATGGCAAGTCATGTAAAAATATATCTTTTTCTGTTACAGAAATTTTTTTCATTTTAGCTTGTTCGATAACAAAAGCTCGAGTTAATCCCTTAAGAAAGCTGTGGGGAAACGGAGTTTGAAGCTCTCCGTTTTGAACGAAAAAAATGTTAGAGCTGCTTGCTTCTGCGATGCGTTCTTTAGTATCCAAAAGTAATGCATCATCAAACCCCTCTAGTTCAGAAGTGCGTTTTGCCATGGCAGAAATCATATACAGCCCAGAAGCTTTGCTGTGCACTGGCGCACTGCGTGGATCTGGTCGACGCCAGGAAGAAAGGTGTAAATTCAATCCATTTCGATATTGATGAGCGCTGTAAGGCATGGGGCGCTCCCAAACCATGACTGCAGTATGAACATTTGCATGACGATGAGAAACGAACATACTCTGACTGCCGCACCACGCTAAAGCGCGAATATACCCAAAATCATAATAAGTCTTATTTAAAAGCAGTTGTGTAGCATTTTCAAGCTCTAAAACACTGTAAGGAATCTTAAAATCCAGAAGCTCTGCGGACTGTAATAAGCGTTGATAATGCTCTTTTCCATGAAACAATTTTCCTTTGCGGCTACGTAGCCCTTCATAAACGCCTGTACCATAGTGTAAAGCATGAGTCATAACGTGGATCCTTGCTTCATGCCAAGGAACAACCTTTCCGTCCAACCAAATATTGCCTTTTAGCTGATCAAACACTTCGTATTCTTCTTATTCTACAGGACGGTAAATTACATCACATTTTTACTCCATTGACAATAGGGGGAAAAACAGGGAACATAGTAAAAAGCTTACGTGGATTTTATGTGAAACCAGAAGTCTTAAAGTTTTTACAAGATTATGGATATTGGGCAATATTTTTAGGCTCTTTAATTGAAGGAGAGTCAATTATTCTAACTTCTAGCGCTATGGCAGCGGCGGGCTATTTTTCTATTCAGAAAATCATGATTATTGCGTTTTGTGGGACGGTGTTGGCAGATCAAGGCTTGTATTTTTTAGGGTATACTTATGGTGCAACGGTTTTAGATTGGATTCGTTTGCGTTTCCCTTCTATGACTCCTTACATAGACAAAGCGTTAAATTTTTTAACGCGCTATCAAAATATTTACATCCTCTCTTTTCGGTTTATTTGGGGAGTGCGTATTATTAGCTCTGTTATTATAGGATCTCAAAAAATATCTATTTTACGATTTGCTACCCTAAATTTAATTGCTGCTGTTATTTGGACTGTGGTTAGTTGCATGGCTGGATTTTTTATAGGTGAAGCAATTTTGTATGGGCTAGAGCACTACGGATGGTGGATTTCCTTTGGTATCATAGCTTTCGTTTTATTGATTGTGCTTGGCTGGAAGATGCGAAAAAAAAGCGCACACTAGGTTCTTAGAAGTAATTTGTTTTTCTTAACGCAGAAAAAGGGAAGCTGTTCAATTGAGCAAAAAAATGAAAAACTAGTAAGTGTTGTTTTTTTTAATTTTTTAAAAAATAAGGGAGTTTTATCTGTTAACACAAACTGTAGAAGATAAACAATAAGACTGATATAAAATATTGATTTTTAAGAACGGAAAAAGCCTTGATCTTTTAAATATTTTTGTGTGCCTTATGCTTATCTAACTTTTTCTGAAATTTTAATCATTGATTAAAAGGTGTATTTGTGTATAATTATTTTACCCCTAACAAAGTTGTTATTTAATAAAAATGAAAAGTTCACCCAAAATTAAATTGTTTTTTACGTTTTTTATGATGTGTTCTTTTTGTACTCATGCCTTTTCTCATGAGCAGATAGAAGAAAATTTGATTCAAGAAGAAAATCGAGAATTTGAAAACATAAAAGAAAGAATTTTCGCTAAAATTAAAGAAATACTTTTTCAGTGCAAAATATTTTATAGACCTCAAGCCCCTGTTGTTGTATCAAAAGAAGAACTAATTTGTGAAGATGTTCCGGATATGTTAGAAAAAATAAGAAAAGATTTTGGACTTTCTGGCGTAGTTGCCTATGAATGCAGTTTAGACCGATTTTGGCGAGATTTTCGAAAAAAAGAACCAGATGCGGAAGGAGGCGTTGAGCCAAAAAATGTACACCGTGTTATTAAAGCGTTATCTTTTGGCGTGGGGCTTGATGCGAGTTTAAGTTTTTTGCTAAATGGTGAGGTAAGTGTAACAGGTAATAATGCATCTATAAAGGATCATCTAGATGCACAATTAAATATTCTTTTTTCTCCATTCGAAGATACATGGTCTGATCCATTCAAAACAATAATAAGAACGAGAATCCAAAAAGAAGAAAATCTTTTACTACACGATGTATCTAAAATTTTAAGAGATACTTTCTCATCTTTTTTTGTTGCGGATTTGATGAGAAGAAGAAATTTTTTAGAACCAAATATTACAAAAGAAGCAGAAGAAATATTTCCTGAATATTTAGATCGAAGTGTTCAAAAAATAAAAAATAATAAAATTTTACAGGTTATTTCAAACGTATCAAGAGATTATTCCAAGGTTTTGGCTATAGTAGATCGATACAAAGAAAATAATAAATTTTGTTTTGAGTTTTCTATTTATGATCATTGCATATTATCAAAAATAAAAAATTCTTTAATTGATTTACAGAGGTTTTTTGGAGATTCTTCTTTGGTTATTTTTAAGCTTATAGAAAGACGTAATTCAGGTGGCGCGTCATTTCAGCTTGATGAAAGTCTTTTTGAAATTTGTTTGGATGAAACAACAACGGTTTTACAAAAAAGATCAAAAAATAATGAATTTTCTTTGTATAACTTTGGGTGGGATCTTTCTTGTCTTTTTACCAGTAACCTTGACGGTTCAATTCCGATTGAAAGAGAATCTTTTGAAGAGAATTTTTTTTATTTAGGAAGCTTAATAGAAATCTTGACTCAATTAAAAAAAGAAGAGTTTTCTGAAGAACAGCTAAGAAAAATTTTAAAATATCTTTTAGAAAACGACACTAAAGAACAGGATAGAATTAGGTTTTTTGAAAAAATTTATGAAGATTTTTTAAATATTAAGGCTCGGCATAATTTAGAAAATAAAAAAAATTCTCTTGATATATTGAGAAAATCAGTGGCAGAGTTTCCAGAATTGTGTCAAGAAAAAAATAAAAAAATAATGAATGGATTGTTAGGAATTTTACCTGATAAAAGCGCAGAAGACCTTTCTGACCAAGAACGAGAAAATTACGAACAAAAACTTTTTGGTATTTTTCGTGTTGCAGATTGGAACGTGTGTGCAGAAAAAAATTGTTCGATAACTAATTTTACAGAAAAGGTTCTAAAAATTCTTGAGTCTGACAATCAAGTTCGAAGAAAAAAAGAACAAAAAAATGAATCTGAGTGTGGCAGAAAAAAGATCCTAGCTTTTTTTCCTGAAAAAGATTCCTTGTTTGTAGATTTAGTCAACAGAATAATCAATGAAAATGAAATTTCTGAAGAGGATGCATTTGGAATTATTCAAATGAAAGAACGGGGGTCAAAGGAACAAATTCTGAGAGAGCAAAAAAAGGTTGAAGAAAAAATGTTTTCTACTTTTTTGCGTAAAAATTTCAACGATAAAAAGTAACAATTATAGTATACTCATGCTAAATGAAATTGTTTAAAAGTTTAATTTTATGTGTTAATAATTTTTCTTACGCAAAGATTTCTACCAGAAAAAGATCGCGTTGCGTTAAGAACGCAGCATCGGCAAGAAAAGAACCGACGCGTAGAAGATAGGCTTAAGACAGTTTTATTATCCGACAAAGGGTGGAGCTCGTCAAATTGCTAAGGCTCTTCTGATTGACAATCGTAGAGAAGTATAAGGAGGATCAAAAATTAATGGTGTCAAGCGGAGAATCTGTAAGCAAGCTGAATACTTCGCAAACATCAGAACTTATCGCACATTTTGAAAGCCACCACGTACATGAAAGTGAGTGATGTGTTCTTGAGGCATTGCGTATACGATTCAAGGCAAGACGTCGTGGCTGCACGCCCATAATTTTTCATTTAAAAAGCCAGAAGCACGGCCCGCAAAGACAGATCCCGCCAAGCAGGAAGCGTTTATTCATCATTATTACGAGACGGTGATGACATGCCCCCCACCATGGAAACGAAAATCACCTGTCAGGCACCCCCATTGCCATGACAGCCTTACACACATGAACCTGATGGGAGGCACATGCGCCTACGGTGGTATCCTTCAAAACCTTGAATAGCGCCCCCTTGAAGACGTTTTTTGATCAGCTGAAAGACGCTTATCCAAAGGCGCCTAACATTTTCATCTGATCTTGGATCAAAGACCTTATAATACAAGCAAAGATACCCAAAAAGCAGCAAAAGAAAGGGGGCATTGAGTTGCATTGTTCTTCCCTACCCCCCAACCTGAAAACCCCATCGAAGAATGAATATGTGCGCAATAATCGATTTTTCGTCTCTGTCAAAGAGTTTTACAAGAGGTATGCTGCATTTTTTCGACCAAACCTGAAACAACATCGTCATGGATCTTTTCGACCACGTCAATGAAAATTTTCAACGCATTAATCCAGCATTTTCAGTTTGATTTGGTATAAGTTGTTCTTGTCTTTTTTAAATCATTTAGGAAATGTTTTGCCTCGCCAAGAAATCATGACCGCTTTCTCAGCCCCCCCCCCTATATAAAATTTTTTTGATAGTCCTTCTAACTTTCAAACTCGGAAAATTAAAAAAAGTATTTTATAAAAATCGAAGATCCCGATAAAAAAAATCTAAAAAAATTAAAAGGTGGAGCCAGGCGGGGTCGAACCGCCGACCTCTACAATGCCATCGTAGCGCTCTACCAACTGAGCTATGACCCCTTTTAAACACACTTATTTTACTATACACAAATCAAAAAATCAATAGGAAGCAAGTGTAGAAAAAAATAATACAAAGCTAAAGAATCGAACCTCAAAACCTCTCTCTCTTGCCCCATTGTATATTTCATATTGCTTGATCACAAAGACCAGCATATTCAGATCTTGCCAGCAAAAAAGCTTTCATTCTAAGCATATGACGCCACACAGTGCGCTTTTGCCCAGGAGATCTCAATAAATAAGCGGGATGATAAAACGCAAAAGCTGGAATCGATCTTTGATCTATCGGACTAACGTAAGTAAGATTACTGTTTTGCAACACGCTAACATTATCATGGCTTCTTAACAAAGCCTTACATGCCACTGCCCCAACACACAACAAAATCTTAGGGTTGATGATCTGAATATGCCTATCCACGAAAGGTAAGCACATTTCTATTTCCAAAGGGGAAGGTTGTCGATTAAACGGAGGACGCCAAGGAACAATATTAGTAATATAACAAGACGTACGATCCCAGCCTAAAACACTAAGCATTTTGTCTAATAGCTGACCACTTAACCCAACAAACGGTTTTGCAAGGCGATCTTCTTCTGCCCCTGGGGCTTCCCCCACAATCATAACAGAAGCCTCTGGATTTCCATCCGAAAAAACCGTATTCAAACAAGACTTTGAAAGTGAACACCCTTCAAAAGCTTTTATTTCCTGGTACAAAGCATCTAATGCATTTTCTAGATTGTTCATAGACAAAGATGCAGAATCTTTGCACACAGAACTTTTCAAAGAATTTTTATTCTTATTCAAACAGCAAGCGGTGCGAACGCCCTGAAGGCGGTACCATAAAAGAAGCGCCGCAGCCTGCACTTTTAATGCACTTGACGAGTCTACAAACGCCTTCTCACTTTTCGTCTTAATCTCACTTCCCAAAAAACAAAGACTCCTAAGAAAAATACTTTTGTAAAATTTTACCGCAGAACCTATCTTCTCTTTCTTTAAAATCGATAATGAGAAAAAGCACGATTAGCTTCTGCCATTTTGTGAGTATCAGAGCGCTTCTTTACGGCTCCCCCTGTTCCCTCTGCTGCACTTCTCAATTCTTCTCCTAAACGCTCTTTCATAGTTTTTTCCGGACGCAACCGCGCATAATGAATCAACCAGCGAAGCGCTAAAATTTGTCCCCGATCCACAGAAACTGCAACAGGAACAGTATACGTTGCACCACCAACACGACGGGCTCGAACTTCTACGTTGGGTCTTACATTACCCAAAGCAGCATGAAACAACTCTTTAGGATCTTTCTGAAGCTTGGCAGACGCCCGATCCAACGCATCATACACAATATTTTGCGCAATAGTCTTTTTTCCTTTCCACATCAAACAATTAATAAACTTTGCAATCACACTATCTTCATAACGCAAATCTGGCGTTATTTCTCTTTTTTCTGAACGATGACGACGAGCCATTATTTTTCTCCTAATTTACCTTTATTTTGGTTTTTCTGCCCCATATTTTGAACGTCCCTGCTTTCTGTCTTTGACACCTTTGGTATCTAACGCTCCCCGAACAATGTGATAACGACATCCCGGTAAATCTTTTACAGGACCGCCACGCAACAACACTACAGAGTGCTCTTGAAGATTATGACCTTCTCCTCCTATGTACCCTGTTACTTCTTCTCCATTACTCAGACGCACACGAGCAACCTTACGTAACGCAGAGTTAGGCTTACGAGGCGTTTGGGTATAAACTCTTGTACATACCCCTCTTTTTTGAGGACACTTTTCCAAAGCAAAAGAATTTTTTCTGGTCTTTCTGGGATGACGAATACCCCGAACAAGCTGATTTAAAGTTGGCATTTTTTACTCTCCCTAACAAACAACACAAACAACACTTCCCTTACTCTAACGCTTAGAAAATTGAAAGCTTTTTCTTGCTTTTGGCTTTCCTGGCTTCTTTCTTTCTACCCTTCGGGCATCCCTCGTCAAAAACCCTTCTTTTTTTAATAAAGGGCGCAAACTAAGGTCACTTCCTGCCAACGCGCAACTAATACCGTGGCAAAGAGCACCAGCTTGCCCCGAAAGCCCCCCTCCCCTTACCGTGCAAACCGTATCGTAATGCGCTAACTTTTCTGTCACTTTCAAAGAAAGTTCCGCAAGAACCTTCAGCCCAGGAATAAAAAAATATTCTTCTAAAGACTTTCCATTAACAATAAACTTTCCCAACCCGGGCTTAACCCAAACCCGAGCAACAGAAGATTTTCTTCGTCCAGTTGCATAAAATCTTCCCTTACTATCTGCCTTCAGCGCTTGACGCTGAACAGACTGTTCTTGTAAATTACTTTCCACGACTTTTTACCCCCTCCCACTTTTACACAAATTTTTTCTGTCCCAAGCCCCAACATCTAACACCTTAGGACACTGAGCAACATGGGGGTTTTCCCCCCCTTTATAAACAAACAATCCCCGAATACGCTCTCGACGTAGCGGGCACGCTTTTTTCATCATGCGCTCCACTGCTTTTTGTATTAAACGCTCTGGAAAACGTCCCTGTAAAATCTCTTTTGCAGACCTAGACTTGATTCCACCAGGGTGATTCGTATGCCAATAATGTTGCTTTTGATTTAACTTATCTCCAGTCAAATGAACTTTTTCAGCATTTATAATAATAACTCGATCCCCTGCATCAAGATGGGGACTATAAACCGCTTTATGTTTGCCATTTAAAATTTGTGCAACTATAGCTGCCAAACGCCCTAAAACAAGACCCTTAGCATCAATCAGGTACCACTTCTTTTCAATATCCTTCGCTTTTAAGCTAAACGTTTGCATTCCTTTATTCCTTTTGCTTTACACCTAATTGCGGCTTTTACACCACATTGCGAAATTATTTTTAAAGACTCAAAAAACAACCTCACCCCTGCTTTTGTCGTTCTAACGCTTTTTTTCCGGGAGAAGACTTTTTAGGAGTCTCACGAAACGTATATTTGGGTAAAACCCCCTCTTCTGCAAGAATACGACGAACCCTATCTGTGGGTTGGGCCCCACAAGAAAGCCAGTACTGAATCCTTTCTTTGTTTAATACAATCTTAGGAGCTTTTCCCTGGGAAAGACACGGATCATAAGTGCCCAACTTTTCCTTTCCTGTTTCTCGACGACATCTAGCATCTGCAGCCATAAGCCAAAAAAAAGGAACTCCCTTTCTTCCATGACGCGCCAATCTTAATTTCATTGCCATAGATAAACTATTTCCAAAAAACCAACTTTTGTTCCATCATATCCTAAAATTCAACTAGGGTAAAGAGCACACCTCAAATAAAAGTATTTTAAGTTATCTACCATTTTTTATATTTCCCCCTGGTAATACATAAACATACTCACTAGTGATAAACAAAAAAATCATCGAATAAATCCACTAAAAACTAGAACTAAAAATTAAAAACTTCTTTAGTTTATGTTCATAAAAATGATTAAACCACGCAGTCAAAAAGCTGCGCTTCTACCAAAAGATTCAATAAAAAGCACTTCACCCAATGCTTCCAGGACAGTACGTTAAAGCAACTTCTTGATGAAGATTAAGCATAGAAAGCGCCGTTTCCCATTTTTTTGCAGGAGAGGTTTCAAATAATAAATTTGGACTAGCAGGTACTGCAATCCAATCATGATTCATAAGCTCTTCTTCGATTTGCCCCGCACGCCAACTGATATACCCAATTAAGGTCAGTGTGTACCTAGGAAACCCTTCTAAAGAATCTAAGTCGCCAAAATTTTTTATTTTTTTCGCAGGAGACACACCATAACTTTCTCCCACATGCAACGTTTCTTCAGTAGAATAATCCTTGGAGTGCAACAAAAATCCACGATCTACATCAGACCCCCCGCCCCAAAGCACTGTATCTGACATCGTCAAAGCGCTGTTCTTAAAAGTTTCAGGCCAGTCTTGGCGCTGAAGCGGAAGATTGATTAAGAACCCCATAGCGCCCTCATCACTATGATGAAACACAAAAACAACATTTTTCTGAAAATCTTGCTTTCGGACGTTTGGAAAAGAAATAAGAACGCATCCAGACAAACTAGAGCGTTCATCTAATTTTATTTTTTTCATTTATCAATAATTAGTTGGCAAGTACACAGAGCTAAAAGAATAAAAAAACCCCAAAATACTCAAGAAGGGTACCATACATATAAAAAAAGCACAAGACAGAAAAATTATTCAGTCTTTTTCAAACACTGCATCTACATGCTAAGTTGTTTTTATTTTTTTGCACAAGCAGTTAATTGAATAATAATGCAAAGTATCTTAAGCATATGTCCATAAAATTTTCTCAAAAAATTGAACTCATACACAAAAACTAAGGAGGGTTGAATACTAATTAAAGTATTGATATAATTCTTAGGCACTTAACTTTTGGACGTTATTGGCCATGGATTTTTCTCAGATTACGCAGATTGCTCCTTTTATTGCATGTTTTGCTATCCTGTATTTTATTGTTTTGCGCCCTCAACAGCAAAAAATGAAAAAACATCGTGAAATTCTGGCCTCTTTGAAAAGAGGAGATCAAATTGTTTTAGGAGGGGGAATAGAAGCGGTCGTGGAAGACGCCCCGACTGACTCTTCTGTGGTGCGTGCGTCCATTTCCCCGGGAGTGAGTGTAAGCGTGCGACGAGATTTGATTTTAGAGGTTGTAGAAGCCAAACAAAATAAGACCTGAAGTTAAGATTTAAGTTAATTTTTCACCGTCGATGTAAAACTAAAAGGGGGAATTAATCTTTATGAAAAAGTCGAAAACTGTTTTGATTATTTGTGGTGGACGCTCTCCAGAGCATGAAGTAACGTTGCGATCTGCAAATTATGTCTTAGAACATATGCCTTTGGAAAATCAGGTGTATATTTGGGGTATTGATCGGGACAATAACGGGTATGCTTTGTCAACAGAAGATGTGAAACGTAACAATTGTGTAAGCTCTTCTATAGGTGCCCCCTTAGCTTATTTAAGACGATACCAAGGACGCGTAGAGTTTTGTATAGAAAACGGTGCCTCTGTAGAAATCGATATTGTTTTTCCTATGATTCACGGTGCAACAGGAGAAGACGGATGTCTTCAAGGAATGTCAAAATTTTTGGGTGTGCCCTGTGTTGGAGCCGACGTCATGGGGTCTGCGCTGTGTATGCAAAAACGTATTACAAAACAAGTTCTTATGGCAAACAATTTGCCCATAGTTCCGTTTTTATTTAGCCAAAACGCCTCTACCGTTCCTTCTTACGCTTGTGCTGTAGATCGATTAAAAAGCGAAAATTTGTTTATTAAGCCAGCAGGCGCTGGTTCGTCTATAGGTGTTTCTAGTGTTTGTTGTGAATCTGAATATCTTGAGGCAATACAAGAGGCGTTTTGTTACGACGACGAAATATTGATTGAACGAAAAATTTTAGGTAAAGAAATTGAATGTTCTGTTTTGAACGGAACCGCCGCGAAAGTTTTAGGAGAAATAGAACCAACCCATAGTTTTTATTCTTATGAAGCAAAATATCTAGATCCAAACGGTGCATGTTTTTACACACCCGCACGAATTTCTCATCATCAAGCTGATCGCGTGCGCGCAATGGCAGAACAAGTAGCTCATATACTAAAGTGCGATTCGATGGTAAGAGTTGATTTCTTTCTAACACAAGATGAAACACTGTGGATTAACGAGGCAAACACTTTACCAGGACTAACTGCTATAAGCTTTTATCCTAAGCTCTTAGAACTTAGTGGAATACCAGGCGTTGAGCTTATTCGCTCTCTTTTACAGGGAGCGTTAAAAAATTATACCCGCTCTTTGACGTTTTTAACTACTGTTCCTTGGATTTAGCTCCTTAAATTTCGTGTATACATAATAATACAAAAATCCTCCCCCCTTTCCCGAAAAGGAATTTTCGAAAAAATCAGGGGGCTTTTTTATGAAAATAGTTTTTTTAATCTATGTACTATTTTTTATTTTTTTTATTTTGCGCAGGGGTTTTGAATTTATTCTTATCTTTTTTGGGTTGAGATTTTTTTTTCTCTTCAGGGGGTGTTCTTGTCCAAACTCCCTCTTGGAAATTATCAGCCTCATCTTCAATTAATGAGCTAACAAGACCGTCTATTAGGAGCTTATATTCGTCAAAATACTTATTAAGTGCTTCCCCTTTAAGATTCTTTCCTTTATTCGTACTGAAAAACTTTTGCACCTCTCGGAATTGACTACCTAATTCTGAATCCTTGATTTCTTTTAGATATTGTTTTACGGCATCCTTTTTTTCTTTTTTAATTTTTATATGCAAATCTGATTGCATTCTATTCTTTAACTCCTCGATCACTTTGTTCTTTAGTTTTCCTGGCATTACCCCCCTTGCATCAAGAGTTATATTTTGGTCATCTTGATCTGCTTCTAACCGTTGTTCTTGAAATTCCGATTCAGTTCTTATAATCTTCGCCCCTGTTTTTGGATCTGTATACTCTTCAAACTTTACCGGATAATTTTCAGAACTACCTCCTCCTGAAGGGGGGGTATTGCCAGCACTATCGTCTCCTCCTGAAGGGGGGGTATTGCCAGCACTATCGTCTCCTCCTACAGAAGCGTCCCCTTTTATAAGGGGATTACCTTCTTTAGCAGGAGAGCTCCCTATCGGACCTTGCTCCTTTGTATCTAGTTGACTTTGCGGCAAAGAAAAAGAACTTAGCTGCCCAATATGGGAAAGAATAGATTTTGAAGCCAACTTCCCTGAAGCAGTTATCTGCTTTTGTAACGTGTTATTTGTTTTTTGGCTATTCAGCGTAGAAAGAAATTGCTGAGTTATAGCTTTGTTTAAGAGTTTTCTCTTCTTTTTTTCCCCTTTAACTTCAGAGTCAGAGTCAGAGTAATCAATAGGATATACCTTAGAGTAAGCAGAATGAGTAAATAAGGTTCCTATTAATAAAAAATAAATTATATTTTTTTTATTCATTTTTAGCAAAATGTTTTATTGTTTCGTGGAAATTATAAAATAAAAACCGAAAAATATTATTAAAATATAAAATAAAACTGTTCCACTATGCCAAAAAATATTATTAGAATGTATCGCACTTATTTCAAAATTAAAAATTTTTAAGCTTTTAACTAAAGATATTTTTTATTAAAAATAGCAAAGGAAATCTTTTAAAAGTCTCTAAAAAAGATTGTATGTAAATTTTGTGAATGTTCGGATTGCTTTAAAAGCAGTTTTGTTCTAGGGATTCAGCGGTACAAATGTAAAAAATGTGGAAAAAATTTCATGCAAACTCAGGTGTGCCCGAGAAAGACAAGCTCAACGCCCTCGTTTTATACGCAAGCGGCCTTTCAATGAACCGAATTGCTCAGCGTTTTTGTGTCAGCGCGACCGCTGTTTTGAAGAGGGCGGACACCTTAGGATCAAGGTTATGCGCCAAAATTGAGCCATCCCCAGAAGACAAAGTTATCCTCATGCTAAATGAAATTGTTTAAAAGTTTAATTTTATGTGTTAATAATTTTTCTTATGAAAAGATTTCTGACAGAAGAAGATCGTATTGCGTTAAGAACGCAGCATCGGCAAGAAAAGAACCGACACGTAGAAGATAGGATTAAAGCAGTTTTGTTATCCGACAAAGGGTGAAGCTCATCAAATTGCTAAGGCTCTTCTGATTAACTATCGTAGAGGAGTATAAGGAAGATCAAAAATTAATGGTGTAAAGCAAGGGCTCTGTGAGCAAGCTTTAGAACCTGTATTCATGAATAAAAAAGTGTGATATAAAAGGCTTGAAGGAGTAGAAGAAGAATTATTCAAGCGATTTAAAAGAGTAGGATGTGAAAAAGCATCATTTTGTAGCGGCAATAAAAGCAAATACAACAAAAAAGAGGGGGGTAAAGCAGTATGTTATATAATCAAGAGCGGTTATCAACGGCGCATGCTAGCAAAAGATTTTCCACCATATTCGACGGTACATTCGGATGCATGAACTTGTTAAGATAAGCCGAATTAAGTATGAAAAGAGCAAGAATCCCAGCTATAGCATCATTCAC
>NZ_ARPM03000143.1 GCF_000388175.3 Holospora undulata HU1
GCTAAGTATTTCAAAAAAAGCATCATTTTCAGAAAGAACACTGAATAATTTTATCTTATTTTGATCAGTGAAAAAAGATAATACTCTCCTTTTACAGAAAACATTCACATCTTCTTGTTCTATACATGTTTTTATCAATTTTTTAAGGGTTTCGTTATTTTGAAAAAGCTTGTCAAAAAAATCTGTTTTATTTCTAGAGGTATACTGGTCCAATACTAATTTTAAATCTTCACTATCTAAGTGTTCTACTACGGTGGCGTTTTCTAAAATCTTGTCGAAACTATCTGTATCTTTTTTACAAATACATTCGATCAATACTGACCCTAAATCTCTACTATCTAATTTTTCTAATACGCTGGCGTTTTCTAAAACCTTGTCTAAACAATCTTTTTTATTTCTAGAGATATAGTGACTCAATACTAACTTTAAACCTACACTATCTAAGTGTTCTACTACGGTGGCGTCGGTGGCCTTTTCTAAAATCTTGTCGAGAAAATCTAAGCTACTTATACAGCCACAGCCATAGACACAGTACTCCAATACTACACCTACACTTCTACTACTTAATTTTTCTACTACGGTGGCGTTTTCTAGAAGTTTGTCGAAAAAATTTGTATTATTTTCATAGATACATCTTTTCAATACGCACTCTAAATCCATACTATTTAATTTTTCCAAGACTCTGGAGTTTCCCAAAAGCTTGTAAAAGTTATCCTCTTCATTATTTGTGACACATTGTTGAAAAACGCCACCCCATTGATTAGATAGCGCGTCAGATACTTCTTTATCAGCAAAAATTTCTTCTATTTCTTGAGGTTTTACTGATTTTTTTGACAGAAGAATTGAAAACACCTCTCCCACATTTTTTTTTCCATGAATTTCTAAATATTTTTTGGCACATGACAAAATAGAAGCTTCTGGATTTTTTTGAAGAAAATCTTCCACAAAAAAACTCTGTTCCGAAGATGTCAACTGACCAACTGGATTGGAATATAAAGAATATGTCTGTGAGAAAAGAAGAAAAAAAGTTAGCAATATTTTTTGTTTCATAACACTTTTTTATTTATTTTTAACAACAATTTAATTTTACAATTCGGACAACCGAATGTCAAGTTCAATTTACTGCGTAAAGAGGTTAAGTATTTGTGGCTGACACCGCAGGCTTCAAAAATGCTTTTTTTGTAGGTAAGGGAAAACTCTAAGCCATACCCCTTCCAAAGAACCAAAGCTATTCTCTTATTGTCTGCTTTTCTCATAAAACTTGTTTACTTGACTATAAATATAGCTTCTTATACCTTGTACTATAGTGTGTAAAATTTTTATTAGGATTTTTATGGAATTGATAGATGCAGAAGGGAATATTAAAATTTCTGACACACGTACAACTATTTGTATTATTGGTGCCCGTCAGCATAACTTAAAAAATGTGTCTTTAACAATCCCAAAAGATCAACTCGTAGTGATTACTGGTCCCAGTGGTTCTGGAAAATCCTCTCTGGCTTTTGATACGCTGTACGCAGAAGGACAGCGAAAATACGTAGAAAGCTTATCTGTATATGCAAGGCAGTTTTTAGACATGATGCCAAAACCAGAAGTAGATAGTATTACTGGACTTTGCCCTTCAATTTCTATTGAACAAAAGTCAATTTCTCACAACCCAAGATCTACGGTAGGCACGGTAACGGAAATTTATGATTATTTTCGTCTTTTGTTCGCAAGAATAGGCAAAGTGTATTCTCCTGTAACGGGAATGTGTATAGAGCCTCAATCCGCTAGCCAAATGGTGCAACGCATTTTAGCGCTTCCTGTTGACGAAAAATATGTTTTGTTGGCGCCAATCGTTCGCGGGGGAAAAGGAGAATTCAAACCAACTTTTGCCGGGTTAAAAAAGCAAGGTTATCGTAAAGTAAAAGTTGATGATCAATTTTATGATATTGAAGAAGTACCGCAGTTAAAAAAAAATACTATGCATGATATTTCTGTTGTCGTTCATCGTTTTCGTATCCCTAATCAAGAAGATACTCAGTTTTTAGATACATTAACGCAAAGTGTGGAACAAGCATTGCGTCTTGGTGAACAATATATTGTAGTAGAGCCTTTAGCCCCCCCTACAGGTCCAACTCTTCATTTATCAGGAACTATGAGCTGCCCAGTATCTGGCTTTAGTTTGCCAGAAATAGAGCCTCGTCTATTTTCTTTTAATAGTCCTTATGGTGCATGTTCTTTTTGTGACGGACTGGGGGTTTTGAGTTTTGGAAATTTTGAAGAAGAAAATGAACAAGATAATGCAGTGTGTAACAAATGCCATGGAGACCGTTTAAGTCAGGCAGCATTGTGCGTAAAAATTCAAGACGTTCACATTGCTCAAGTGGGAAAATGGCCTTTAGAAGAATTATCTACTTGGATTAATCACATAGAACCTTTGATAGAAGAAGATAAACGTGTTATAAGCACTCCTATATTTCGAGAAATTAAAAGCCGAATACAGTTTTTGATGGATGTCGGGTTAGGATATCTTACTTTGTCTCGTGCTTCTGGTACTTTATCTGGAGGGGAAACTCAACGTATTCGTCTTGCTTCTCAAATAGGATCTGGACTAACAGGGGTGCTGTACGTACTAGATGAACCTTCTATCGGACTACATCAAAGAGATAATGATCGTTTGATTCGTACATTACACCGATTACGAGATTTGGGAAATACAGTGATTGTAGTGGAACATGACGAAGACACCATTCGTCAATCGGA
This sequence comes from Holospora undulata HU1, assembly GCF_000388175.3. Classification (GTDB taxonomy): domain Bacteria; phylum Pseudomonadota; class Alphaproteobacteria; order Holosporales; family Holosporaceae; genus Holospora; species Holospora undulata_A. Next base: position 2,749 of record NZ_ARPM03000143.1, read on the forward strand.
TTACGTTATAGATATGGGACCAGGAGCAGGTTATTTGGGGGGGAATTTGGTTGCCAAGGGGACTCCAAAAGAAATTGAAGCACATCCAAACAGTTTAACGGGAGCGTATTTAAGAGGGGATAAAAAAATTTTAGTACCAGAAAAGCTGCGTTCAGGAAGAAAAGATGAACAGTTACAACTAGTTGACGCCAACGTTAATAACTTAAAAAATTTAACTGTATCTTTTCCCTTAGGAAAAATGATCGGCGTTACAGGAGTATCAGGAAGTGGAAAATCTTCTTTAATTATGGATACGTTATGCAAAGGTATTCGGCATCTTAATCAAAATCGTGACTTAAAAGATATATGCGGTAAAATTTCTGGAACTGAATGGATCGATAAAATGGTTGAAATGGACCAGTCACCAATTGGAAGGACGCCTCGATCTAATGTTGCCACATATACTGGAGTTTTTACATTAATTCGTGAGTGGTTTGCCATGCTACCAGATTCTAAAACCCGTGGATATACTGCGGGACGCTTTTCATTTAACGTACAAGCAGGTCGTTGTGAGCACTGCAAAGGTGATGGAGTATTGTGTATTGAGATGCACTTTTTGCCTAACGTTTACACCACCTGTCCTCAGTGTCTTGGACAACGCTATAACGAACAAACGTTAGAAGTCCGGTATAAAGAAAAAAACATTGGGGATGTTTTGAAAATGTCGGTAACAGAAGCATTATCTTTTTTCCAAGATATAGCATCTATTCACAAACACCTCTCTATTATTGAGAGTGTTGGGTTAGGATATGTACAAATTGGACAGGGAGCACCAACCCTTTCTGGAGGAGAAGCTCAGCGTGTTAAGTTAGCAAAAGAACTAATGAAACGTAGTACTGGAAAAACTTTATATATCTTGGATGAGCCTACAACAGGGCTGCATTTTGATGATGTTCACCAATTGTTAATATTATTGCATAGGCTTGCTGACCAGGGAAATACTTTGATTATTATTGAACATAATCTGGACGTTCTAAAAACTTTAGATTGGATTATAGACATTGGTCCTGAAGGTGGACAGGCAGGAGGGTACATCGTGGCAGAAGGAACTCCACAAACTATCGCTGAATGCCCCGAAAGTTATACTGGAACTTACCTTGCCCCATACCTTAAAAAAACTTATTAATTTTTAAACGAATGAAAAGAGGATAAAAAAACGAAGATACTTATAATAAATTGAGCGCGTTATTCGCTTAAGAATGGCACTCAATTTGTTTTTTAAAAAAGAAAGATATTTTAAACGAAATAATTTTTATTATTTTTAATTTTTGATTTTTGATTTTTTAGACGTTTCTTCAAGTTTTTTCTTAAGTCCTTTAAGCTTCTCTCTTATTCCCTCAAGAGTTTTCAACATATCCGGTTTAGGTTTACTTTCCTTTTTGACTGCCTCTTCTTCGCTTTCAGTTCCTCCATACACTGCCCCGGTATAAAGACAAGAAAGCAATACGAGACTAAAAAAATTCAACATCATTATTTCCATTTATGTTTTACATATAAAATATACCAAACAAATTTTAATTATTGATTAATTATAATATAATTTATAAATGCAAACTACCTGAAAGAAATAAACGAGGTGATAAATAGAACAATTACCGCTTCTAATCGCCCTAATAGCATTGTAAATATTCCAACCCACTGCTCTATAACAGAAAAATCCTGAACATAAGGACTAATACAATAAACGCCACCTCCGGAATTTGTAATTAATCCAAAAGTTAACAAACATGCTATTTTGGGAGAGCGCCCTAAAAAAGAAAACAACAACGATACTCCAAAACACCCCATAGAATAAATAAATATACTGGTCATAAGTAGAATGATATCTTCTTGCTGAACTACTTTTCCGTTGTATTTTAATGCAATGAACCGCTTTGGATGAAATATTTTTAAAAGCTTATTTTTACTAATTCGGTACATTAATTGGAATCTAAATATCTTAAATCCTCCTGCACTTGAACCACTGCACCCCCCCAACAAAACCAACCCTAAACACCATAAAGACGATAAATTATTTAAAGACGGGGCACACACAAATCCCGTTGAGGTAGTACAAGATACCGCACTAAACATATGATCAAAAGTTAAACAACGATTTGTACACATTACTAAAAAACTGACACAAAACAAAAGAAAATATCCTCGAATTTGATCGTCTTGTAGCGCTTTTTTCACGGAATAAATTCTTTGAAATATTTTGATGAAAGGGATGGCTCCCAGTATCATTCCTATCGTCAAAATAAATTTTTCATAAAAATTTAGCACTGTAAGAGGATAATAACTGGCCTGAATCCCCCCAGTAGAAATGCAAGACATACTGTAATGAAGACAGGTCTGAAAAGATAATCTTCTTCCAATCCAAAGCCCTGCCGTTAACACAAGTGTTAATCCAAGATATAAAAAAATGATGTGCAAAGCCATAGTACGGGTTCTTGGAGTTGTTTTTTCAAAGCTCTGAGAAAATTCGTTTAATAAAATAAAGTTAGAATTAAGTTTTAGTGCCGGAACAAGTGCAAAACTTAGAAGAACTATACCAATTCCTCCCATCCACTGAATAAAAACACACCAAAACTCTATCATAAAAGGCATTGGAGCTTTGGAAGAAACCAAAGATACCCCGGTTGTAGTTAAACAAGAAATCCCTTCAAATAATGCTGCAGAAAATCCCTGTTTAGGAGCGTGAACATAGATAGGAATACTAACGATAACCGAAACTATTCCCCAAAAAAATAAAGTTATTAATGCTTTATCTCCAGTGCTAACAAAAGAAATACGAGGACAGGGAAACGCAAAAGTTCCAAGCACTCCTAAAAATAAACACCCCAAACCACATACTGCAAAAATTTCTAATATCTGATTGCTGGTATGCAGATAGGAAAATAGAACCATAAAAAAGAAACATAAAGATAAAAGGATTAAAACCCAGCTAACAGAAGATAAAATCCACAACGTTTTTTCATAAGCGTTCCAGGGGATATGATAGTTAGCTGCCCGTTCTATAGCAAAGCTAATGCTTTTAAGATATCTTCGCATACTTTTTTTCCATCTCCAAACACCATATAGGTCTGCGGCAGGTAACACAACGGATTGTCTATACCTGAATATCCAACACTCATAGACCGCTTAACAAAAAGTACTTTTTTTGCTCGGTAGGCTTGAAAGATAGGCATACCATAAATTTCTGATGAACTATCCTGTTCTGCCAAAGGATTCACAGTGTCGTTGGCCCCTACAATTAGCACAACATCCGTTTCAGATAAACGGCGATTTGCTTCTCCTAATTCCACCATATCTTCCAAAGGAACATTAGCTTGCGCTAACAAAATATCCATGTGCCCAGGCATGCGCCCTGCAACCGGATGCATTCCATACTGCACATCACAGTGATTTGCTTTCAATAAAAGTGCTAATTCCTGCAACGCTGTTTGCGCTTGTGCTACCGCGGCACCATACCCAGGAACAATTAAAACGCGCTCTGCAGATTTTAAAAAAAATGCTGCTTCTTGCCCAGAAATAGACTGTACGGGAAGTACTACAGAAATTTTTTCCTCTTTTTTTTTGTGAAAACTTCCCGTAAATACTCGCGTTAAAGAACGATTCATGCCTTGACACATTACTGTAGTCAACACTGCTCCAGAAAATCCCACAATAGACCCTACCACTATAAGTAAAGGTGAACTAGAGTAAATTCCAAGGGAAACGCACGCCCAACCAGAACAAGAATTCAACAAAGAAACTACAAGAGGCATATCTGCCCCAGCCACAGGAAGAATCATCAGTATTCCAAAAATGCTAGAGAGTGTGATGCTTATAATTAACGAAAAAATGGATGGCTCTTGAAAAAACCAAAATGCACTCCCTAAAGCTCCCAACAGCACTACAAGAAAAAGAATGGTAAATACTTTCAAAGAGGGGGTATAACGCACAATACTTTGAAGACGCAAAACAGCAAACACTGAACCCGTAAAGGTAATAGCACCAATAATTCCTCCTGCAAGGATTTCAAAAAAAACAGAAAAAGGAATAGCGCAAGAACTGGAAATGTGAACCTTTGCTAACACAACACTAATACTAGCAGCACCAATTCCCACTAAACTATGAAAAAGAGCCATTAGTTGAGGGAGCTCTGTCATAGGGGTGCGCTTTGCAACCACTGTTCCCAAAATACTTCCTAAAAAAATACAAAACCAAAGGCCTCCATGAAATGCTTTTTCTTTTCCCTCGACATAAGACAAATAATGCAGCCAAAACATTTCTCCTGCATAAGGAATCATGGCGCACATCATTCCAATTTTTCCTATCCAAGCGCAATACTGGGCCCGATTAAACGATGTAAGCATTTCAAATGCCATCAAAATCAATCCCAACGTTAGCGAAACACGCAAAGAAGGAAAAAACGTTGCTCCTCCCAAAAGCGCTCCACACACCATCCCTTTGAAAAATATACGGGGTAAAGGATGAACAAAATTCCACGGGAAAACAAAAAAAGAGTTCACAAACAACCTCTCATAAACAACTAGGATCTATACGTTGAACCTTATCTAACATATATTGTTGATTATTTTTTTATAGTTTACAAGAACTTATTTAGAAGATTTTCGAAAATTCTTCAATAAAAAGAAAGTGACCGTTGAGGGATCGTTACTTCTAGCACTAGTCATTTTTAGAAAAAATATCTTCATAAGCAGTCCATAATGATTCAGGAATCAACGCATCTGCCTGATAGCAAGGATGGTGGATGTGGATACTATCAGGAAATATGCATTCTTTAGGCATAACAAAACGTAAAAAATTCACACTTAGAGCTCTATCTCCTTCTGAAATCCACGTATCCTCTGGTAAAGATTCTGAAAAATATTTTTCATCTTTAAAAGAAACATACAGATACGATCTAAAATTCCAAAGATTTTTTAATTGCTCATAACGTATCTTTGGATCTGAATATTCCCACATAGCCGTAATAGTTAACACATTTGGCTTTGGAATAAGTGGGCTGTACACAGCGATTTCCTCTTCTATCCCATCAAAACGATTTTCTGCCAAAAGCATCTCTTGAATCTGAAACCACACCAACAATTTATGCTCAAAAGTAATGCTGAAATCTGGACCCAACTGAACGCGACGCTGACGCTTAAATTGCATAATTTTATGAATAACTAAACTTCTCTCTTCTTTAAATCCATGAAAAGAAAAATCTTGTACTAAAAGAGGTGTATAAAAAGATTCAAAAAAAGGAATCAAAGAGAACTCCCAAAAGATGGCTTGTCGTTACCTTGGAATGGTACCATCTTTTTTAATAGTATAAAAGAGCTAAAAACATCATTAAGGATTCTTCAAATTTAATACCGATGCAGATTCGTTAGAGATAAAATTAGGCTTACTACTTTTCTTTATTTGTGCTTCTAAATCTCTTTCTTCGGGCTCTCGCAGTACGTACCCTCGCCCCCAGATAGTTTCTACGTAATTTCCCCCACTTGGATGTATATCTGTCAATTTTTTACGAATCTTGCATACAAAAACGTCAATAATTTTTAGTTCGGGTTCATCCATTCCATTATAAATAGCGTTCAAAAAACTAGTTTTTGCCAGAGTAATTCCTTTACGCTTCATTAATAGTTCCAAGATTTTGTACTCAGTTCCAGTCAACCGAACGGGATGACCATCAAAACTGACGGAACAATGATCCAGATTAATCTCTAATTTCCCAACCTGAATGATGGAACACGCATGCCCCTCTGCTCTTCGCGCTAGCGCTTTAATACGTGCAACTAACTCTTCTGGCATAAATGGCTTTGTTAAATAGTCATCTGCTCCAAAACCTAAAGTTCTAACTTTTGCGTCAATTCCTTGTTCTCCAGACAAAATTAACACTGGGGCGTGAGAACATTCTCTTAATTTTTTTAAGAGCTCATATCCATTAATATCGGGCAACAGCAAATCTACCAAGATTACATCATAATGATAAAACCGCGCAATCTGAAGAGCAGGCTCACCTTCTGCACAGATATCTGCAAGTATGGATTGCTCATCCAAAATACTCTTGATAAGATTTGAAGTTTCTTCGTGATCTTCAATAACCAAAACTTTCATTTTCATCTCTCCGGTCCCTATGCTGCTATCCTATAAGAAATATTATTGAAAAAACGTTAAGTAATTTATAAGGCTTTCGGATCAATCTGTCTAATTGATTTAACACAATTTACGTCCTATCATCTTGCAAGCTGGAAGAGAAGATTACAAAAAAAAAGTACTTAATGCAACATAATTTTTGAATAAATTGCTAAAATATTACTGAAAGTATTCTTTTATAACACATCCCTTAAAAGTATATGCTAAAAAAAGATAAAAAAGAGTATTTTATCGTATTAATTGCCGATAAAATTGTTTATTTATAAAAATTGATATCAGAGCGATAACAAGCTTTTTATCTCCAGAAAATATAAATTATATTATATTTTCTAACCAATCTATGTAAAATAAAAACAAAAAAACAATTTATTAATATAACATAGCTTGTTTCTAAGGAAAATAAAAATTCCGAAACGATAATCGGAAATGAAATACTTCGCTACTTCTCGAAATGTAAAGGAAAGCTTTGCTTCCTCTACTTATTTCTTTGTTAATCAAAAATTTAAATATTTTCAGATTACGTATAGTTACAGGTGGATACAAATCATAGGTTCTTTCCCGATACGTTGACGAAAAAGCTGACGAACTTTTTCTTCAATTTTTGGCTTTACTCCATCACTATAGTTAACTGATTTTTCCACATTTTCAGAAACAGGTTTGGAAATATAACATTGCAATACGCGCTTTCGAATTTCTTTACTCCAAACTTCCCGTTCGTGATGTTCAAATAATCCTTCAAAAGAAACAACCACCTGGATTCTATTTCCTTTTCGAACATGACGACTGATAAATACGATTCCTTTTTCTAATAATGAGAACCGCTCACTCATTTCTTTACCATTTTCAGGAATAAGACGATGTTTACCATCCACTATAAGTCTTCCATGAAAAATAAATCCGACCACTTTGGGTTCTTCTTCATCAAGACGTAAAACCATACCATTGCCAATACATATATTATGGGGAACTCCAAGAGATTGCGCCAAATTCGCATGTTCTCGTAAATGACGCGCTTCCCCATGTGTTGGAACGCTAATTTTGGGCCGAATCCATGTATACATCTGTCTGAGCTCTTCCCGGTAGGGATGTCCAGAAACGTGAATTTCTCCCGCCACCTTGCTGGTAATAACATTAACCCCTTTTGCGGTTAAACTATTTTGAAGTGCAAATACGGCCTTTTCATTTCCTGGAATTACTCTGCAAGAAAAAATAACATGATCTCCTTCCCCTAAGGTCAAAAAATGATGGACTCCAGTAGCCATAGCGGTTAACGCTGCTTTTGGCTCTCCTTGGCTGCCCGTGGCGATAATTAACTGCTTTTCTGGAGGAATATTTTCTGCATCTTTGATTTCCAAAAAATGCATATCTGATGAAAAATATCCACAATGAACAGCAGCTTTTGCAATGCGCTGTAAAGAACGACCTGCTAAAATAGGAACTCTACCGGAAGCTTTTGCTGCTAAATAACAACTCGTTAATCGTTCTACATTAGAAGCAAAGCATCCAATTATAACTCTTCCCTGTTTAAGCTCTTTCACACAAGATATCAGACGGTGAGAAACATCTACTTCTGATCCAGAAAATCCTTCTTCAAAAACCGTGGTAGAATCACAAACAATGGCCTTAATGCCTTGATCCCCAATAGACCGCAATGTATGTTCGCAAATGCTATCTCCTACCATGGTTTCTCTGCTGATCTTCCAATCTCCTGTGTGAAAAATTTTTCCTTCTGGAGTCGAAATAAGAATAGCATTTGACTCAGGAATAGAATGAGTCAAGCTTACGTACTTTACTGTTCCAAAATGCTCAATTTCTACTTCTCCCCCCAAAGGAACTTCTTGGATGTCCATTGAAATTTTTGCTTCCATGGCTTTTTGCTGTAAAAGAAATGCGGTAAAGGGGGTGGCATATATGGGAAGTTTAGGTAACAGATTATGCAAATAAGGAAGAGCTCCGATATGATCTTCATGCCCATGAGTTAACACAATGGCCCTTATTTGTTCTGGATTTGTTACTTCTAAAAATGATCGAATATCTGGAATGATTACACGATCAGGGGTGTGAGAAAAACTTACCCCCAAATCTACAATAATCCACTGAGTCAATTCACCAGGAGCTCCATACCCGTAAAGGTTTAAGTTCATTCCAATCTCGTTAGACCCGCCCAGTGGTAAAAAATAAAGTCCCTCTAATTTGTTTAAAGAAAACAAACGGGAAACATCTTTTTCCCTAGAGACAAAGTGCTTGCGTTGCAGCATGTCAAATTCTTGTTATAGAGGAATATCAGCCCCTCTTCTTTACTATTTAGTATACTACATTATATTTTTTTGTCATCCACACTTTTTAAGAAACTTTGAAAAAAGATCTTTTATTGAGTTTTTGTAAAAAATTTTATTTGTTTATTATTAAATATTTAAAAAATTTTTTATTAAAATTAATAGAGCTCAACAAAATTTCATGAATAATCACCCCATAAAAAAATCAATTCTTCCTTAATAAATCTCTTTAGAAATTTTCTTTCATCTAACTCTAAATTACAAAAGTTCGCAGTAGAAAAATCCTAAATATCGGGAAAATTACGATCATATCTCTAAAAATCTTTCCCCCTACCGCTTTTTGGTGCTATTCTGTTTCACAAAATACCTTCAAATTTTTAGTTTCTCAAGGGATCTATTCCCTATATTTAAGATCGTTGTTTTTTCTAATCTTTATTTGTTATTGACAATTTTTTTGGATTTAAGCTGCCCACTTTTGAGAAATAAGTCCAACATTAGATATAATTTTTTGAACAAAAAATGATGAATCCATGTGGAACGCTTTAGCTTGTTGAAACCAGACTTGCATTGAACATAAAAGTCTATCCAAAAGCAAAAAACGCTTTTGATGTTGTGCGTACGTAGACAACTTATCAAACATCCAAAGAAAAACAATTTCTTGAAACAAATCAATGTTTTGATACAAATGCCCCGAAAGCTCTAAAGGCAGCAAGCAGGGCCCTTCGTCAAAAGAGCGATCCAAAAAATTCCATGTGCGCTGAATCAAATCTACTTTTCCTGTACTTACGAGACGAACAGCTTTTCCAATGTTTCCCCGAGTAAACGTATACAACCAATCTTGAAATGAAGGAGAAGAACACTCTGTATTATCTGTAGAAATTTCCAAACTATCCAACAAAATCTTCAACCGAGAAAAAAACACCCCTCTATCGTCTGGACGCAAAGGATATACACAGCATCGAGAAAGTAAAGTAGCAGGAAAAGCACTATGAACCGCCGTAAACAAAAACAATGATTTTTTAGGAGGGTCTTCAACAATTTTTAGCAATGCATTAACACATTCATGCCGCAAAACATCCAAACGAGGCAAAATAATAACTTTCCAAGACAAAGAAAACGCAGTTTGAACGATACGCTTTTTAATAGAGCGAATATGATCTAACGTAATAGGAAGAGAAAGAACATGAAGCTCTGGATGAGAATGGGTAACTACTTGGCGGTACAAAATACTTCTGGGTAAATCATTAGCTGCTTCCCACTTCAAAGAGCCTTTGTATCCCAGAGCTATACAGGCCAACGCATAACAAAGTGATGTTTTTCCTAATCCGTCTTCTCCAAGAAACAGCCAGCTATGCGGAAGACGATCTTCTTCTAAAGCTTTCTGAAACTGCTCTACAATTTCTTCATACCCCAATAAAAAACCTAAAAATTCAGGATCTTTTTCAAGAATGTCAGTTGTTTTTTTATAGATCATCAGAATGTTTTTACAAATCTAAAAAAATAAAATATGCTTTTGATTATAGGCAATATACCAAAAAAACACAACTCAACCAACAATTTTTTTTAAAAATCTTTAACAGGAGTTTTATAAAAAAATCATACTCCCCCTCACTTTTTTGAAGGGTCTTTAAAAGATCCGAAAGACAGGCTATTTTATTAAAAACAAACAACAATGTTTAATGCAAATGAACCTTCGTACTTAGTATGATCGATCAGCGAAATGTTCAGCATCCTGCGCTGATCCATAAGATGAACGCTTCACCTTCAATAAAATCCAAGCTTGAACGCGTCAGGCGTTTTTTTAAAAGGACAAGTTAATTGATTCTGGACTCTTCTCAAAAGCCTTGATATCAAGCATTTGGGAGCAAGTTCCTAACATGCATTTAATGCTCGATGGCACCAATTGGAAGTTTGGAACACAGAATATCAATTGCCTCGTACCAGCTGTTAGAGTTGGAAAGATTACATTTTCTTTGTTTTGGAGTAAAC
>NZ_ARPM03000142.1 GCF_000388175.3 Holospora undulata HU1
TGCAGTAGTTTATATAATCAAGAGCGGTTGTCAATGGCGCATGCTACCAAAAGATTTTCCACCATATTCGATGGTACATTCGTTTTATAGACGATGTAGGATTAAGGGTGTATGGGAAAAAGTGATGCATGAACTTGTTAAGACAAGCCGCATTAAGTATGAAAGGAGTGAGAATCCCAGCTATAGCATTATTCACAAAGTGTTAAAACCACAGGAGTCTCAGAAAAAATAGGTATAGATGGGGGAAAAAAAGATAAAAAAGGTGGCATAGAAAATTGGCATAGAAAATACAAACAAGAAGGCAGTTATTTTCCTAAGAGACGTTTGGTGGATCAGAAAAAAAGATTGACTTAGAAAAGCTTGAAAAGTAAGTCAAAGAAACCCAAGATATGACCTTGAAAAAAGCTGCTAAAGAATTTGGGGTACACTCAGTTACTGGTTAAAAAGATTAGGCTATAGCTAAAAAAAAAGACTTTTCGTACGGTACCGTCACCGTCTCGATAATAATGAATAAACGCTTCCCGCTTGCCTGAATCTTCCTTTGCGGGGCGTGCTGCTGGCTTTTTAAATGAAAAATTATGGGCGCGCAGCCACGACGTCTTGCCTTGCCTCAAGAACACAAGCGAACATACACTATACTTCACTATACTTTTATATACGTGGTGGCTTTCCAAATGTGCGATAAGTTCTGCTGTTTGTGAAGTATTCAGCTTGCTTACATATCCCCCGTTTGACACCATTAACTTTTGATCTTCCTTATACTTCTCTACGATCTTCAATCAGAAGAGCTTTAGCAATTTGACGATAGCTCCCCCCCCTTGTCAGATAACAAAACAGCCTTAATCCTATTTGCTACGCGTAGGTTCTTTTCTTGCAGATTCTGCGTTCTTAACGCAACACGATCTTCTTCTTTCAAAAATCTTTGCATAAGAAAAATTATTAACACATAAAATTAAACTTTTAAACTATTTCATTTAGCATGAGTAGAGTTCTCCTTCCTTTTTGATTTTTAACATTCTAGGTCAAAAATCTAATGAATATGTCATAAAATTATTAATTAAAATCATTTTATTTAGTTTTTGCTAAAATTTATTTTTATTCAGCTTTTAAATTTTTTAATATTTTTCCTCTTTCTTCGTAAAGCGTTTTATGAAAAATAAATTGACCAGAAATTACTCCACAAGCTCCAGCATTTTGGCTAAGTTTTGCAGTTTCTGAAACTATTCCTCCGTCTACCAGAATATCGGCATGAACAGCGTTGCGTCGAAGAAAAGAGATTTTTTGAAGTGCTTTAGAGTTGAATTTTTGACCTCCAAACCCAGGTTTTACCGCCATAACAAGAAAATAATCTATCGTGTTTAGCCACCGCAAAGGCCAAACAGAAAGATCATCTTCTAAATTTATTGCAAATCCAGCTTGAATTCTTTTGCGATGCAGGTCATGAATAAGTGTTAAAGGATTTTTAACAGTTTTGGGGTGAAAAGCCAGACTTTGAATCGGTAAATCGATAAAAAGTTTTATAATGTCTTCGCTGGGAGTTGCCATGATATGCACATCAAACCAAAGATTTGGAAGAAGAGCCCTGGCTTTTTCAATAACAAAAGGCCCCAACGTAAGATTTGGAACATAGTGTCCGTCCATAATATCCCAGTGCATTCCGTCTACGTAAGGAGATACCTTTTTGAGATTTTCCCCAAGATACAGAAAATCTGCAGATAAAACAGAGGCATATACTCGCCAATCACCAAAAGGTTTGAAAAATTGACTCATTAGAATTGATCCATTAAGTTTATCCGATAAAAGGCATATGGTCTAACATTTCTACCCTTTTGCTGTGGCGCCCATAAGAAAAATCCGTGAATAAAAATTCTAATAGACAGTGTAATGCTGAATCAGGATGCAAAGTTCTTCCTGCCAAAACTAAAATATTCGCGTTATTATGCTGGCGGGCCAACACAGCATCTGACGTATCTTTACAAAGTGCTGCGCGAATTCCTAAATATCGATTGGCGGCAATACTCATTCCAATCCCACTTCCACACACCAAAACTCCCCAAGTCTCTTTCTTTAATACTTCTTGAACCACAAGAGGAACCACAGCGGGATAAAGAATGGGAATAGAGGGATCTTCCTCCATACAGGTACGTTGAGGACAAAGGACTATATTTCCTTTATCCAAAAGTTTTTCCATTAGAAAAAAGGATAAATCTTTTCCTGCATGGTCGAACCCAAAACATACATTAAAATTTTTTTTTTTCATCTAAAAACTTTGTTTCCATTGTAAAATTCCTTAAGAAGATATTGGAGGCAAGAGGGGCTTTATCTTTTGATTTTTTCCTCACTGTTCTGCTGGCTTAGGTAAGGAGTTGTCCTTTACGGTTTTGCTGACTTTCTTAGGTAAGGTGTTGTCTTTTACGGTTTTGCTGACTTTCTTAGGTAAGGTGTTGTCCTTTACGGTTTTGCTGACTTTCTTAGGTAAGGAGTTGTCCTTTACGGTTTTGCTGACTTTCTTAGGTAAGGAGTTGTCCTTTACGGTTTTGCTGACTTTCTTAGGTAAGGTGTTGTCTTTTACGGTTTTGCTGACTTTCTTAGGTAAGGTGTTGTCTTTTACGGTTTTGCTGACTTTCTTAGGTAAGGTGTTGTCTTTTACGGTTTTGCTAGCCTTTTTTAGTGTAGCATCTTCTTTCACGGCTTTACTGATTTTCTTAGGTAAAGCTTTGGAAAAACTAGTTTTAGATCTTTGTTTCTTTTGTTGAATACGTTCCAGCGCTGCTTCTAAAGAAAACTCCATAAGTGCTTCTTCTTTTTGCTTTAAAGAAAAAAATGCTCCATTGTAATGGAGATAGGGACCAAATCTTCCGATATTTAGAACGATTTCTCCTCCATCGGGGTGAGCCCCCAAAGATTTTGGTAAATTTAATAACCATAACGCTTTATCTAGATCCAAAGATTCAAAGCTGCAAAAAGAGTCACTGGAAACACGCTTATCTCCGCAAAGAACATACCCTCCATAGGGACCTTGTTTTTTTTCTATGCGATTTCCGCTAACAGGGTGTTCTCCAAGGTCTCCTTGACTTTGTGAGTCTTCTTTTTGAAGGCCAGATAAATATGTGCACTCAGGGTAGCAAGAACACCCAGTAAAAGGCCCTGCCTTTCCTAACCGAAGCTCTAATCTTCCTTCTTTACATTTTGGGCATTCTCGATTAGGAAGGTATAGATCAAGAATCTGATTTTCTACATGCTCTAACACATCTGATACGCTGACAGACTTGACTTGTTCTAAGGCTTGAGAAAAAGGGCCCCAAAATTCTTCTAAAAGCGTTCTCCAGGCTAATTCTCCAGTTGATATACTGTCTAGCTGATTTTCTAAATTCGAAGTGAAATCATAATCTACATACCTTGAAAAAAAGTTTTTTAAAAAAGCACACACCAGCATTCCAAGTTCTTCAGGAATGAGACGCTTTTTTTCTTTTCGCACATACCCTCTATCTTGAAGAACTTGTAAAATACGAGCATAAGTGCTTGGACGCCCAATTCCCAAATCTTCTAATTCCTTTACAAGAGAGGCCTCTGTAAAGCGTGCTGGGGGTTGAGTCATATGTTGAGCGCAAGAAACATCACTAATTTCTAAATTTTGTCCTTCTTGCAAAAAAGCTGGTAAAACCCGATCTCTGTCGTCTTCTTTATTGGGTTCTTGTTCTTCTTTTTGGTACGCTAACAAAAATCCGGGGAACTGAAGAATGGATCCAGTTGTTTTAAACGCTGCCGATTGATCTTGATTTTCAATCATAACTCTAGTTTGTTGATATGTAGCATTTTCCATTTGGCTGGCCAAAGTGCGCTTCCAAATTAAGGTGTAAAGCTTCCATTCGTCCATGTACTCTTGACAAAATGGCTGAATAAGACTTGGCTCCCATTTTAGATCTGTAGGACGTATCGCTTCATGAGCTTCTTGAGAATGTTTTTTTGCTTTGTATTCTCTTGATTTTGTTGGAACATACTCTTTTCCCCATTTTTTATGGATATAAGCTCTGGCTTGGTCGATAAATTCTGGAACCAAAAATACACTGTCTGTTCGCATATAGGTAATTAACCCTAAAATTTCTCCATGAACATGAATGCCTTCATACAATCTTTGTGCCAACTGCATGGTTTTTGCTGGGGAAAACCCTAAAGCGCTAGAAGCATCTTGCTGAAGAGAAGAGGTAATAAATGGAGGATACGGAGAGCGTTGAACATTTTTTTTCTCAATTGAACTGATATGATAAGGAACTCCACGCAAAATTTCAGCCCAAGCTTGCGCACATGTTTCATCACTAATAGAAAATTTATCTAGTTTTTCTTTGTTGAATTGAACCAATTGAGCTTCCAACGTGTATTCAGGGGAATGACACAAAAATTTCCCATGAATAGACCAATATTCTTGAGGCTTAAATCCTATAATGGCACTCTCTCTTTCTGCAACAATTCGTAAAGCGGCAGATTGGACACGTCCTGCAGAACGACTTCCTGGAACTTTTCTCCATAACATGGAAGACAGACCAAGACCTGCCATTAAATCCAATGCTGAGCGCGCAATTTGCGCATCTACAAGATCTTGATTAATATTTTTGTAATTTTTAAGTGCCTTTAAAACACTTTCTTTTGTTACCGCATTAAAAACAACGCGCTGAACAACCACTCGTTCTGGAAGCGCATTTTCTTCCTTCAAATACTCTAAAATATGCCACGCGATGGCTTCTCCTTCTCGATCTAAGTCTGTGGCCAAAACCAGAGTATCTACCTTTTGCACCGCGTCTTTTATAGATTTTAGATTTTTTTCCGTTTTTTCCACCAGCTGCCATGTCAAAGCGAAAGATTCTTCTGGACGAACAGCACTGATTTTTGTGGGAAGTGCCCTTACATGCCCCCCGCTTGCCAGCACGATGTCTCCTGGAAAATATTGAGCAATATTTTTTGCCTTTTTAGGGGACTCAACTACAATGAGCTTCGACACAGCTGCCTCCTTCTTGAGGAACAGCAACGACCGCGTCTCCTGGATATCGTTCGATGTATCCTTGTAACTCTAATTCAACCAGCATATTTTGTAGACAAATAGAAGAAACCTTCAATTCTTTTCTAAGAGTTTCGATAGAAGTGGGAACTGTGCTTATGCGCTCAAGTAATAAACGTAACACGTCTGAATGTTCTGAAGTTTGGCTTTCTATGCCAAGAAATGAAGACGTGTTACTGCAGGAAAGAAGATAATCAGTTTCTTCCTCTTCTTTAGCACAAAATGACATACGAGGAATGCTTTTAGGAAATTCTTTTTTTATGTCTGAAGCAGTTTCTACTAAGCATGCTCCTTCTTTAATAAGCTTGTTCCCTCCGTGAGATCGAGAATCAAGAGGGTGCCCTGGTAAAACAAAAATACAGCGATTCTGATCTAGTGCATATTTTGCACTAAGTAGGGCGCCTGACTTAATGCCAGCCTCAATGATTAAAATTCCCCAGGAAAGCCCGGAAATAATACGATTTCTTTTAGGAAATAGCTGCGCTTGAGGAGACAAATGCAAAGGATCTTCTGAGATAACTGCTCCTTGTTCTGCTATGCGATGATAGAGAGTTTTATTTTCCAAAGGATAGATGTTTCCTAGCCCCCCTGCAATGACTGCAATGGTGGGCATATCCGCATTCAACGCAGCTTCGTGCGCCCATGTGTCCACACCTCGTGCCAGTCCTGATGTGATAGTTTGTGAAGAAGACTTCAAAAAAGGAATATGCTGCTGTATCCAGGTGTGAGCGCTTTGAGAAGCGTTTCTGGCGCCAACCACAGCAAAACAACTGCTTTTTAAAAGCTCTATCCTTCCACACACACTTAAAAATATAGGAGGATCTTTTAACTGCCGCAGATATTCTGGATACTCTGGTTCAAAATAAGAAATCAGATGATATCGATTGGCATGATGCAAATCAATCTCTTTTTGAGCTTCATCTGCAGAGCAAATTCGCCCTTTGTAAATAGGCTGAGCTTTCAACCGAGATAAAGCGTTTTCTGGATGCTTGAATTTTTCAATAAGATGAAAAAAACCAATAGGACCAATATTCTCTGAACGCGCTAAGCGCAAATAAGACAACTTTTTTTCCGCATCTAAAGCCACAGGAAGTTCAAGACGTTTAGAAGAAGCGTACACCATGAAAACAAAACAAAAAATTTATACTCATGGTAAAACAAAGCTCATCTTAGTGCAATAGGAAAAACCGAAAATATTTTCAATATGCTTGAAATTTTTAGTGGACTAAAAATGTTCTCATCAATAAACGTGCCCAAGAGAAGACTCGAACTTCCACTAAAGTAACCTTTACTAGGACCTGAACCTAGCGCGTCTACCTATTCCGCCACCTGGGCATGCTTTTTTGAGTATAAGAAAAAAAAATGTTATATGCAAGACTAGAAAAAGACTATTCTTTAGGTCACAGTAAAAAATTAAGATTTTAGTGGTAAAAATTTTGCACTTCTGGCTTTAAAGCGTACTTTAAATTTTTTTCTGATACCTTATCTTCTCCAAAAAAAATGCCGACAACACTCTGTCGGCAAAACTGATTTATTGTTTTTTTTATTTTAATACATCAGCGTGCGTAAAACTCAATGACAGAGCTAACTTGATGATCAAAAGGGTAGGGAATCTGTGATGGGTCTGGAGCATAAGACAAAACAGCAGAAAAATTACTTTCCTCTAATTTAAAGTATTCTGGAATCCGGCGAGCAGAACTTTGCCCCCTTTGTACTACAGAATTTGAATGCATAGAAGGATCTAGAGAGATCACGTCTCCAACTTTAACGCGATAAGATCCAACATTAACGCGCGCACCATTTACGAACACATGTCCGTGACTTACAAGCTGACAAGCGGAAAAAATCGTAGGTGAAAATTTCAAACGATACACACACGTTCCCAAACGTTGCTCTAAAAATTGCAAAAAAACAGAACCCGTATCCCCCTTTACAGAAGTTGCTTGAAGATAGGTTCGATAAAACTGTTTTTCTGATATGCGACCATAATGCTTTTTTAGTCGCTGTTTTACTTTCATTTGCTGGCCGTATACCGTACTTTTTCCAAAAACTTTAGCGCCATGCTGCCCTGCCGGATAAGCACGCACAGAAGCAGAAGATCGAATTCCTTCCCAAAAAATACCGTATCGTCTTTCTGCTTTGTGTTTAGAATTAACAATTTTCGTCACGAATCACCAAAAACTAAAAAAACCTCTTTATACTTTGCCTTGATTTAATTCTGATTGTCAAGTCCCACCCTAAAAAAGGCAAGAAAAGCTCCTAAAAAGTTGGGAGAAAATAGAATCTATTTGTTGCTTTTCTTTTGTTTCAGTATTGTATACAAAAAAGTGGAAACGACAATGATTCCCCCTCCAAGTCTTGCATTAAGATTCATGGGTTCTGAGTATATGAAATAATTCAGAATTAAAAAAATTGTTAATCGAAAATAATCAAAAATTGCAACAAAAGCAGAAGAGCTATTTCGAAGTGCGTAAAAGTGTGATACCGCCGATAAAGCTCCAAGAGCGCCGATACCAGCTATATAGCAAAGGGTAAATGCGTCGCAGTTCCATGAAAGATTAAAATAAAGGGAAGCAAAACTAAAAAATATTAAAGGAAAAAAAGAATTAGAAAATAAAATACGTTTTTCATTTTCTTTTGTTACGATAAGCTTTCGCGTTACAATGATGGAAAAAGCCATGCAGATATTAGCAAAAACAGGAAGAAAAGTATAAAAAGAAAGCGTTAAAGCAAAGGGATTTAATACAAATATTACTCCAATATAAGCTGAAATTATGGCAATCCAATGGGGAAAGTCTAAAGTTTCTTTTAAAAACACTCGCGCTAAAAGTAAAACAAAAAAAGGACCACTGGTTCCTAAAAAAGCAGCGGTTTCTCCTGGAAGGTAACGATACCCCGCATACCCCAATGCCATGGCAAGAGTCTGAAAAACACCTCGCAGTATTAAAAGCCTTACGTTTGGAGTGCAAAAAACGTTCCACGGGGAGAAAGGGTACCAGAAAGGAAGCATAACTATTAATCCAAATCCGGACCTTATCAACATTAACGATATTTGTGGGACTGTTTTTGAAAGAGATTTTGTCATCAGCATAGCTAAAGAAAAACTCAAACTCCACAATAGAAGAAAGAAAGAGCTTCGAATCTGATCTTTTTCAGCCCACTTGAACAACACCATTCTTTATTTTAAGTAACGTTTAGGATTGACAGGAATACGATTTTTTCTTAATTGGAAACGCAAGACTCCTCCTTGGCATTTTCCAAGGACTTCTCCTTGTTTTACTGCTTGATCTTTTTTCACGACAGGCATTATTCCTAGGTAAACGCTGCTCCATTTTTCTCCTTTTGCATCGGTGTGAGAAACAAAAACAAAAGATTTGTTTGCCAAAGCAGGGTCTTTATGAAATTGATCGCATTTTCCTGCATATACAACAACGCCATCTTTGCAGGCAACAACAGGGTCTTTAGGTGACGTGTGGAATACTGCAGTTTGTTTATCTAGAACGCACTTAAGGTCATTTTGTACGGGGGGTTTGAATTCTCCCGTTTTAGAAATGTTTCCTTTTTTGTTAGAATTTTTTAAAACTTTTGTCTTTTTTTCTAAGGAAGGGGGGGGGGATGAATGATCAGAGGATTTTTTTCCCATCACAGGCGATACAACTTCTTCAGAAGGTTTGGCGAGTTTGTTTTCAAAAGAGGCTTTTCTAGAAGGAGCAGAAGATTTCTCGGGGGCGTCTTTTTGTGAAATATTTTCCTGTAACGATTCAGGAGCCGGAAGGGTAGGGGAAGGAATAACTTCTACTTCACTTTCAATGTCTTCTGAAGTATTCAAGGGAACATCTTTCCATGTTTCCTCAGCCAACGCTATGGGATCCCCACTGGCACTGTCTAAGTCATCCACTGGAACAGAAGAATCTTGTGCTTCAGATTTAGAAGGCAGCGTCAAAACCTGTCCTTCTTCTAAAATATAGGGGGGGGTTAAACCATTCGTTTCTACAAGCTCTCGTACAGAAATATCATGACATTTTGCAATACTATAAATAGTGTCACTGCTAGAGACGTAAATTTGCCCTGGTTTTAGTACAACAGGCGTAGTGGGAGGGGGGGTGCACCCTGCTAAAATTATTGAAGCAAAGAAAATTGCGCGAAAAATTTTTTTCATCATTTTTTCATAAAGAGTAAACAGGATGGCACCCACAAGGATTCAAGCGATCTTTCCCCCCCATATAAGGGCGCAAGACTTCAGGAATTGTAACAGAACCGTCAACATTTTGATAATTTTCAAGAATAGCTACTAAAGTGCGCCCCGTAGGAAGTGCTGATCCATTTAACGTGTAGGGGTAATCTAATTGACCATCAGCATCGCGGTACCGTGTGTCTGTTCTTCGGGACTGATAGGTTCCACAATTAGAGCAGCTAGAAATTTCCCTATAACAAGATTGTCCAGGAAGCCAAACTTCAATATCGTAAGTGCGCATAGATGTCCATCCTATATCGGCGCTGCATAGTGCCACAACACGATAAGGAAGTTCCAGCGATTGCATCAAAAACTCTTCTTGCTCAAGAAACGCAAGGTGAAGATCTTGTGAGTCTTGAGGGGAACAGATTCCTAAGAGCTCTACTTTTTCAAATTGATGCATTCGTATCATACCTTTTGTATCTTTTCCTGCTGCTCCGGCCTCTGAACGAAAACACGGAGTATAGGCGGTAAATTTTAAAGGAAGATCTTTGGATTCCAAAATTGTTTCTCGTACCAAATTTAATAAGGTTACTTCGCCGGTAGCAATAAGGTATCGTCCATCGACAGTCTTAAATAAATCTTGAGAAAGTTTTGGCAATTGTCCTGCACCAAATACTGCTTCCTCTTTTACTAAGCAAGGAGTATGAACTTCTAAACATCCAAGACGCTTTATGTTCATGTCTAACATCCAATGAGACAGCGCGCGCTCTAATTGAGCCAATTCCTTTGCTAAGATAACAAATCGCGTTCCGCTCATCCGTGCAGCCTGCAAAAAATCCATTCCCAAGTTCATTCCTAACGATTCATGATCTTGAGCGGGAAACTCTGTAAAATCTCTGGGAGCCCCCCAGTGTTTCAAAATTACATTTTCATCTTGGCTTTTTCCATAAGGAACCCTTTGATCTAACATATTAGGAAAAGATTCCAATAACGCGGTTAGCTGCTCAAAAAGTCCTTGAGCTTGTCGCTCTAAAACGACTTCTTCTTCAGACAAGACGCTAGATTCTTTAACTAAATTTTGTACATCTTCTCCTTCTTTTTTTCTTTGCGCAATTTCCTTTGCAATACTATTGCGTTTTCCCCGCATTTCTTGAAACAAACTTAAAGCTTTACGATAAGCACTATCCAGCTGCAAAACCTGGGCACTTTGCGACTCTAACCCACGATGATTCAATCCTTGATCAAAAAGATCTGGATTAGTGCGAATCCATTTGATATCTAACACGACACGTATCGCAAAAATTTTCAAGTCTATTTTACTAGAAATTACAAAGAAGTGCAAGCAACGGACACTTCTTCTCTAAAGATTAGGTATTCTAAAAAATGGAATGGTACCATCATTAAAAAAACGTCTAACATACTTTAAAAATAAAATAAAAGATTAGACTTTTTTGAAATCTAATCCGAAATTATTATTTACGAAATTTTACCAAAATTATTGAGATTTAAGCATATCATGTAAGGCAGACCATGCGCGCGGAATCATTTCTTGATATCCACTTATATTCATAAAATCTGTTTTTTCAATGATAGTTTTGAAATCTTTTCTTTCTGAGGGGCGACAACTAGATTCTAGATCAAAATTTGAACCAGAATCCTTTAAAATTTTCAAAATTCTAACGACTTTTGATCGGTCTCTGCAAGAAAGTATAGAAAATTCCTGAGATAATTTTTTTGTTGGGCTGGTTTTTAATGGGCTTTCAAAAACTTCTTCTGATGGAGAGTTCAAAAAAAACTTCAAAATATCTTTAAAAGAAGATTGATAAAAATCTCCTAAATTAAATTTTTGCTCTGATTTTTTATTTTTCTTTTGCGTCCTTTTCTGGACATGCTTTGGAAAAGATTTAATTTCTTGCGGAAAATTTGAAAGGGATACCTTCGATTTTTTCAAATCTGCTTTACAGTTTTTTAAATTTTTCGATAAGCTGGAAGGAAGCTTCCCTTTTTTTCTCTTCTTAGAAGTTAAATTTTTTGACTTGCAAAAAGATTTTGATTTGGGTTCTTTGCTTTCTAAAGAGTGGGGCGTTGCAAAAATCTGTCCTAAACAAACAATATTTACTAAAAAAAAATTACAAAAAGATTTAAATTTAGCCATACATTTTTATGTGCTAGAAACAACAGTTGCTAATGATATTAAAAAAATAAACAAAAGTAAACAACCTATTGAAGTAAAAGTTAAAAAATTTATTTTTATGCAGTTTTGTGTTGATAGACACCCTACTAAAACTATATACTATTTACTGATGAATTATGATTTTAACGAATTAGATTTATCGTAGTTGTAGATTGTGACAAACAATTCTATTGTGTTCTAGAGTAATCATTTTTTTGTGCACGTACATAAAAAAGCAATACGAGCGCAGAGTTTGGAAAAACTTTTATAAAAATTAACCAAAGTTCACGCTCAGAGAAATTTTTTTATTGGTTTTTATAGTTTTTGGATTTTTTTTGGTGTACTAATCCTTTAATTTGTTTTATTTTTTTGAATGTTGAAAGATATTTATTGGTAGTATTTCAAAAAAGCTTCTTGCAAGTTCTTCCAAATAAATGGGGTTGCTTTCTGTACTGCGTGATCTTGTACTGGAAAACTTAAGGGATCAATAATATCTACAATGTAATCGAAATTGTTTTTCTCTAATCCTATGCTATGAAAAAAATCAAGATCTGCGGTTTTTTCGGTTTTTAATACCTCTAAAGTTCTAAGAAGATTTTTTTGATTTCTTTTAGGAAGTCTAGAAAAATTATAAAACAAATCTTTTCTTTGTTGTGTTAGCGCATAAAATATTTTCTGAAGATCGTGTACACTTGGACTTAAAAATACAGTTTTTAAACAGCTTTTTAAATCTAATATAAAATGTCTAAACTTTTCGTTTTGTCCAAAATCTGAAAAGTCATATTTTGATAGGTCTATGGGGCCTATGTATTGTAAATATTGCAAAAAAGCAACTTGTAAGTTCTTCCAAATGAATGGAATTGCTTTCTTTACTTCCGCACTTTTTACTATAAAGCTAAAAGGGTGAAGAAGGTTTGCAATGTAATCGAAATCGTCTTTATCTAATCCTATGCTTCTAAAAACCTCAAAATCTGTAGTTTGGTTGGTTTTTAATACCTCTAGAGTTCTAATAAGATTTTTTTGATTTTTTTTAGAAAATTTAGAAAACTGATTAAACAAATCTCTTTTTTGTTGTATCAGCGCCAAAAACGTTTGGTTAAGCTCATATAAGTTTTTACTTGTAAATAAAAAATTTAAATTGTTTCGTAACTCTGATATAAAGTTTCCAAACTTTTTGTTTTGCCCAGAATCTGAAAAGTTATATTCTGATGATTCTGAGATTTTTGGCTTTGCTCCTATCGCCGTGAGGTTACTCATATTGTGGTGTAGGTGGTGCATAAAAGCAGTTTGTAAGTGGTGCCAAACTAATGGCATTGCGTTTTGTACTGCGCTACGAGATATGAAAAAGGCAGAAGGTTGAAGAATGTCCATAATGTAATCGAAATCGTCTTTACTTAAGCCTATGATCTTAAAAAATTGAGGATCATAGTAGTTAGGATCATAGATTGATTTGCTTTTTAAGACCTCTAGAGTTCTAAGAAAATTTTTTTTATTTTTTTTAGAAAAGTTTAAAAATAGATTTAAAAGATCGCTTCTTTCTTGTAGAAGTTTAAAAAAATTTTTTTGAAGAGCGTTTAGATCATCACTTTGAACTAAAATTCTTAAACATCTTCTTAACTCTAATATAAAAAATTTAAATTTTTCACTTTCGGGTATTGCCCTTTTGTTTGGTCCAAAATTTGGAAGGGTAGATTCTTCTGCTATGTCTTGGCCTGATCCGTTTGCAAAAGAGTCTTCTATAAACACAATGCTCATAAAAAAAATATTTAAAATAGGTAGTTTCATAACTTTACTAATGTGTTAGGTTGAGTATTCTAAATTGTACAGAATAAAAATAAAATTGTCGTAAAATTATCTAATTTTACTCTAGTAGTAAGTTTTTTTAATAGTTTTATCTAATTTTTGTGCGCTATAGATTAGCTTTTTAGTTCCTAACTCTTATGGTGCAATCTATAAAGAACTCAAGGAGACAAATTTACGGGAAATAATTATTGCATGCAAATGCCAAGACACAGCCAAGAACCAGAAAAGAACTACAAGAATCTAAATAGAGCGCACCAACGCTTGCAAAACGCCATACCCTAAACGTCAAGACGGTTCTAAAATGGAAGAAGACATTAAGCGTTGAGGTATAAGCGCTCG
>NZ_ARPM03000141.1 GCF_000388175.3 Holospora undulata HU1
ATACGTAAACGGCATCATAGTGGTGTTGATAGGCAAGGCAATCTGCTCCATATCACCACGGTTCATAAGGCCAATGACACAGGTGCTGGGTGCAGAGTTTTTAAGGAAGCGGTGCAAAAAATATCCTAAATTAAAGGGAGTGTGTGCAGATGCGGGATATAGAAACCCCATGGAGGAATTTGTAAGAAACAGTATTGAATAAAACTATAGTAATCTCAGAGCATATATCTCAAGGATGGGCCATACTTCCAAAATGTTGGATTGTCGAAAGGACATAGGATAGCTAAATCATTTTCGAAGGGTATCTAAAGATTATGAAATTGCCATAGCGACTGCTGAAAACATAAGTATGATAGGCCCATTCCATGATCCTATTAAAGGATAGCTAAATCATGAATACAGGTTCTAAAAGCTGAGAGTTTGAGTTGACCCCACTAAAAAGAAATTTTATAATGATTTGCAAAAGGTGCTGTGGGTCAGATATGTCTTGTGTTTCTTTATTTTTGTATAATCGTTTTTCCCAAAAAAAAGAAGTATTCTCTCCGATTAATCCAGAAAAGATAACTATGTATGTTTGCGGACCGACGGTATATGGGCCAATTCATATAGGAAATGGGCGCTCTATTGTGGTGTTTGATGCATTATTTAGGGTTTTGCGATACCTGTTTCCTGAAGTTGTTTATGTTCGAAATATCACTGACGTAGATGATAAAATCAACGCAGAAGCACAAAAATTGGGAATTCCTATCAACGAGCTTACTAAGAATACCATTGCTCAATTTCATCAAGACATTAATAAACTTCATGTTCTTCCAGTTAGCGTTGAACCCAAGGCCACTTGCCATATTTCCCATATGATTGAAATTATTAAAAAATTATTAGACAAGGGGGTTGCTTACTTATCTAATGGGCATGTGTTATTTGATGTTTTAAAAGATCCTTTCTACGGAAGTCTTTCTGGTGCACATAAAGAAGAAATTTTAGCAGGAGCCCGAGTTGAAGTTGCCCCTTATAAACGCAATCCTCAGGACTTTGTGTTATGGAAACCAGCAATAGAAGACCATGAGTTTTGGCCTTCTCCTTGGGGGAATGGTCGCCCTGGATGGCATACAGAGTGTTCTGCCATGAGCTTGGAATATTTAGGTACGACTTTTGATATTCATGGCGGGGGAGCAGATCTTTTATTTCCGCATCACGAAAATGAAAACGCACAAACTAGAAATGCGTTGGGGGTAGAACATCCTGTAAAACATTGGGTTCATAATGGAATGTTAATGGTTGAAGGGCAAAAAATGTCAAAATCTTTAGGCAATGTTTTGTTGCTTAAGGATGTTTTAGCTCAGTTTCCTGGGTCGGTCGTGCGTTGGGCGCTCCTTTCTTCTCATTATCGTCATACGCTGGATTGGAATTCCTCTTTGTTGCACCAGGCAACTCAGTGTATGGAGCATGTTAATCGAGTTTTAGAACTTCCTTGGGATGGAAAGCATTGCCTGGATGCAGATTTTTTAGCTTATCTGTGTGATGATTTGAATACACCAGGGGCATTGAATGCATTGCACCTTTTAGCAAAACGCGCATTACAAGATCAGAAATGGGTTTCTAGTGTGCATACCTGCGCAAATTTTCTTGGAATTCAAAAAATTTCGTCATCCTTAACGCTAGAGATTTCAAAAGAAATAGAGGATCTTATTAAAGAGAGAACGCAGGCTCGAGAGGAAAAAAACTTCCAACGGGCAGATGAATTAAGACAAAAGTTAGAAGATTTTGGAATTATCATCCAAGATACGCCTCAAGGCACGCTCTGGCATAAAAAGATATAAGGATTAGTCTTTCATGTTCAAAAAAAAAATTTTAAAGATAGGGGGAGGGGTTCTTTTTGCTTTTTTGGGAGGAAGTTATCTAATCGTGCATTTTGGAGGATTTGTGCTTCCTTCTTCCAAGAAAACTACAATAATTCCACTTCATCCCATTAAATCTTCTAGTGTTGGAGTGTACGTCATAAATCTTGACGCTTCTAAGGCTCGATGGAACCAGATACAAAAGCATCTTTCTAGGTTTTCTTTTTCGGTCCATCGTGTTTCTGGAATTAACGGAAAAATTTATCCCAAATTACGTTACGATGGACGCATTGTCAGTTTAGAAAAATATCGTCAATATTTAAAAGGAAAAGAACCTGGATTAGGAGAAATCGGATGCTATCTTAGTCATCGCAAAGCGCTTATCCGATTTTTGCGCTCTAAGTTTGAATTTGCAATTATTGTGGAAGATGATGTTAGTTTTAAGCCTGTCTTTTCTAAAATCATTGATGCATTAGTGGTGTGTAAAAAAAAATGGGATTTATGCAGTTTTGAGCTTCACCCCTTACAAAGTGGTTGGCCTATTTCTGTTCAATCTTTTTCTTTTGGTCCTCATTTGTGTGTCTACCTGAAAGAATCTTGGAGAGCCGGCGCTTACTTAATTAATCGTTGGGCTGCTCGACGCCTTTTGGAAAAATCTCTTCCTATGTGTCTGCCTTGGGATATGTATTATATGCGGTTTTGGGAGTTCAAAGACCCTTTAGGAAAAACAATGAAGTTTATGGGAATAGAGCCTAGATGTGTTTTTCAAACTTTTGGAGATTCAGACATTGAACAAGCAGGACCAAGACAAATAACTCATCCTCACAAGCAACTTAATAAATATCGCTGGACTGGACGTTATTTTTCTTTGTGTAGCCACCTTTCCCGGTTTTTGTACGGATTATCAACCTGGTGGAAGGTTTTTTGGACTAGAAATGAAATAAAAAAACGTTAATCATTTCGGGATCACCTTTACGAAAAGGAAGATCCTTTATTCTTTTTACCAAAGGTTCCCTGCATCAAAAGAAAACGAGTTAGAAAAACCATAAGCATCTGCCAAACTTCCTCGTGTAATATCTGTACTGGCGTAATGCAAGGCATAAGCAGAAACCAAGACGATCGAAACGATTCCAAAAACCCAGAGTAATAATTTTATTGTTGAATCAAATTTCATAAATTTTTTTTTTAGATCTTTATTAAAGAATATCTTATAAATGTAAAAATATTATTAATCATTTTTTTGTGAAAATATTTTTTTTAAAAGTTTTGCGCTTTCTTCGTGCACCATTCCATTTTCTAAAAAAGATTCAAATAAGTCTACAAGAATAGCATGGCTTACTGGCTTTCCAAACTTAACAAGAATATTATATTGAGGAACACTGGAGTTTTTCTTTCTAATCAAAAATAAAGTCGGATTTTCTATTTTAGATATAAATTCCTTTTCTTCTTCTAGTTTCAAATTGTTTTGCGTAAATATTTTTATATTAACAGAGTTCTGATCCACAAAAGATTGAAGAAATCCATCTATGTTGGCAGGACATAAGTTTTTTTACTTTTGGCGCGGGATAAAAACTCTTTCTCATGCCTTGTTTCTTCAAGATAATCTTTTTCTGAAAGCTGTGCAAGCGAAGTGAATGCATCAGTATGAAAATCAGAAGAACCACTAAGAGTATCTAGTATTTTTTCCTTCCTCGTATGCTTTATAGCACCCAGATTCTGAAATAAACTCTTGTATATTTTTGGAAACTTTTTTAAGAATTTCATAAGTTTCTTTCGGGGTAAGCCCTAAAGCGCGCTCTATGCAAGCAGTATCTTGGAAATCTGTAATTTGCACGTATGGTTCATCGTTATATTCATAAACTTTTGTTAGGGAAGATGATCTATTTTTATCTGCTCTCATTTTTTTTAGAATCTGCCATAGATTTTTCATATCAGATTCGTCTGCAATATCCGAAAGGGTTACTTTGTTTTTTGTAGAAAAAATGATTTTTTTCTATTGATTTCAAATGTTTTTTGCTCAACGTATTTTTTAGTATCATAGTTATGACTCGTTTTACCGTAACTGCCCCCATTAATCCGAAAAGAAAAATAAATGTTATTTTTTTTTACTTGTTTTAAAAACTGTCATTTTTTTTTATTTTAAAGTTTTACAATAATAATATTAAATTATTTTCATTAAAAAAAGAAAAATTTACTATTTTTCTTCGAATTTAAAAACTCCGTTTCATCTTGCTTCAATACATGCTAGAATGAAAAAAATACGGTTGGGATTGCAATGCTTGTGACACAAAGATTCCTTCTATTCCTGTTACGTCCTTTTAGTGTTATTTTTGTTCTTATAGTACTAATTGGGATTTATTTTCCATCTTTTTCTTCTATGTTTATGATTAATCCTTGGCTTAATGGAGCGATTTTTAGTATCACTTTATTAGGGTTGGGAATTTTGACATTTCAAATGTTTTTTATATACAAAGAGTTTAAATACTTGGAGGTACATCAACCACAAAAACTTAGAATTTTCCCTAATCCTTCTCTTCCATTTAGCTTTCCTATTCTTCAATGGTATCAAAGTGGCATGCATATTGATGTTCAGTTGCCGTTGGCTCAGTGTGAAAAGCGACTTGCTCAACGGCTTAAGTTTGGACAATTTTTAGCAGGGACTTTAGTATTTTCTGGGTTGCTAGGAACGCTTTGGGGGTTATCCCAATCAATTATCGTTATGGCAGATATGTTTCAGAACGTTTTTACCATAGAGCCAGGGAAAGGAGATTTTTTGATGGTAATCAAAGACTATCTTTCTGGGGCGCTATCTAAGATGGGGTTGGCGTTCAGCTCTTCTTTACTTGGGCTTGGGGGATCAGTGCTTGTTCACTTTTTTTTAGTTCAGCTTGGCACGCTTCAAGGTCAATGGTATGACCGAATTGTTCGCTGGGTTCAAGACAGTCTTAATAACAAGGCCAGCACAGAGCTAACGCGCAGAATAGGGCTAGACGAAGCTATCGCGCCAGATGTTATGCTTTCTCTTTTAAATCGAATACTTACCAGTTTAGAGGGATTTTCTGGAACCAACAAGGTGCAGCTTCAACGATGTCAAGATCTGACAGAGTGTTTTCTTTCGTTTAGCACAAAAGTTCAAGATCTTTCTGACTTAATGAAAGCTCAGCACCATATTTTGAATAAATGGGCACAAGAACAAATGAGCAGTAGACACGCACTGGAAATTATGGGAAGTAAATTAGAGGACTTAGGATTTTCTGGAGATGAGGCTACACGTCAGGCATTGACAAAAATAGCAACTTGTTGTGAATTTTTGGCGCGCAATAGTGGTTATGAAAATCCATCCAATACGGTGTCGTGATGACGGTTGTTTTGAAAGAAACTCCCATTATGGCTCAATACGGGAAAATCAAAGCGCAATACCCTGATTGCTTAGTATTTTTCCGTTTGGGAGATTTTTATGAGCTTTTTGATGAAGATGCAAAAATTGCCTCTAAAGTGCTTCAAATTGTTTTAACGGCGCGCCATAAAAATTCTTCCACCCCAGTTCCTATGTGTGGAGTGCCTGCTCATGCCAGCGATACTTATATTGCTAAGCTAGTAAAAGCAGGATACAAAGTTGCTGTGTGCGAACAGTTAGAAGATGAAGAGTCTAAAGATGTAAAAGGACCAATACACCGAGATGTTGTTCGCGTAATAACTCCAGGAACTTTAACAGAAGATACTTTGTTGGATGCTAAAGAAAATAATTTTTTAATTTCTTTGGTGCGATGTGATGTTGCAAAGTCTTCTGTATATGTGTTGGCGTATGTGGATATTTCTACAGGGGATTTTTTTATTCAATCACATCCTCTGGCAGAGCTAGAAGAGGCGCTTTACGCTTTAAATCCAAAAGAGATTTTAATTTCAGAGCCGCTTTGGAAAAATGATTCTATTCCATTTTTACTGAAATCTTGGAAGCACGCCGTAACGATTCTTCCTGAAAGTCGTTTTGAAATAGAAGGGTGTGAACACCGTTTAAGTATGTTCTTTCAAGTAGAATCTACCCAGGGGTTGGGATCTTTTTCCAAAGCAGAAATATGTGCAGCCGGTGTGGTGGTAGATTATGTGGTGTTGACTCAAAAACGCCAAACCTTAAAATTAAATCGCCCTAAACATCACCGTCAAGATCACTGGGTTCGTCTTGATGCTTTTACTCGTAAAAATTTAGAAATTTTTGAAACTTTTTCTGGCCCAAATCAGCATACACTTGCTCGTATGATGGATAGAACAGTAACAGCTTTTGGTGCACGTCTGTTAACGCACCGATTGCAGCACCCCACTCAAGATTTAGAAATTCTTAATAAACGTCTGGATAGTGTTGCTTATTTTTTGCAACACGATGAGAATCGTGCAGGAATTCAGGCACTTTTAAAAAATATTCCAGATTTGGAGCGTATCGTAACACGCCTTGTAAATGCAAGGGGGCACCCAAAGGAATGGTTAAGTCTTAGACAAGGGTTGGGGGTTCTTCCTCATTTAGAGTGTTTTTTAGAATCTTGTCCTCAAGAAATTCTTCCCCTTATTCCTCATCTGACTTACTACAATGATTTTTATGAAACTTTATGTTGTGCTTTTCAAGAAGAAGGGGGGGGGGACGGATGGATTAAGCCTCAGTACAGTCGTGAATTAGAAGCTTTACATCACATTCATCAAAATGCTGCTCAAATTTTAGAAGCGCTTCAGAGACGTTACATCGAAATCACTGGAATCAATAGTCTGAAGATAAAATATAACAGGATAATTGGACATTATATAGAAATTCCTCCCCATTCAATTTCAAAAATGCCTTTTGAGTTCACCTTAAAACAGACGCTTACAACTGGAGCAAGGTATACAACAGGAGAGCTATGTGATGTTGCTGCACAATTAGAAACTGCCGCACAAAAAGCTCAGATACTAGAAGAAGAGATTATTCAGAACTTTTCAAAATCTCTTTCGCAAATTCATGAAAACCTTAAACAAGCATGTGAGTTTCTTGGAATTTTGGACGTTTCCGTAGCACTGGCAGAGCTAGCGCATCAGCATCACTATACACGTCCCCACCTAGATCATAGCACAGTATTTCAAGTGGAAGGCGCAAGGCATCCTGTAATTGAATGGGTGTTTTTTCATCAAAATCAAAAAAAATTCATTGCAAATCATTGTGAGTTAACCCAAGAACAGCCGCTGTGGATGATGACAGGACCTAATATGGCTGGAAAAAGCACATTTTTAAGACAAAATGCGCTAATTGCTTTTATGGCACACGTAGGAAGTTTTGTTCCAGCAAAATTTGCCAAAATAGGATGCGTTGACCGTATTTTTACAAGGGTGGGAGCAAATGATGATCTAGCTCGAGGACAATCTACCTTTATGGTAGAAATGCTTGAAACTGCTTGCATCTTAAATCAGGCAACAAAAAGGAGTTTTGTTATTTTGGATGAAGTGGGGCGAGGAACTTCCACCCGAGATGGCCTAGCTTTGGCTTGGGCTTGTGTGGAATACATGGTAAAACATCTAAAATGCCGCACTTTGTTTTCTACCCATTATCATGAATTAGCAGCACTGAGTTATCTTCCCGAATTGCGGTTTTTTACTTTTAAGATTACTGAATGGAATGAGCAAATTATTTTCTTTCACGAGATAACAGAAGGGATTTCTGATCAGTCTTATGGGGTGCATGTTGCCCGTCTTGCAGGAATTCCAGAAGCTATTATCAGTCGCGCACAAGATTTGCTTCAACAATTTCCAGAACAGAAGTTATTTTTAAGGAACCAATCATGATAGTTCCTCATGTTTTAGTAGTAGATGATGATTTGCGATTATTAGATCTTATAAAGCGTTATCTGTGTCAAAATCATTATTGGGTTTCTTCTGCCCCTAAAGTATTTCACGCAGAACGCGCTTTATCAATTTTTAAATTTGATGCCATTATTTTAGATGTTATGCTTCCAGAAGAAGACGGGTGGTCATTTTTAGAGCGCAAGTGTGCTAATCTTCCCCCTGTTATTTTTCTAAGTGCCATGGGGGGGCCAAAAGAGCGTGTAAAAGGCCTGTCGTTAGGAGCAAAAGATTATATGATGAAGCCCTTTGAGCCTACTGAACTCTTGCTTCGTTTGAGAAATTTGATTTCCACAGAATGCGTACTACAACTTGGAGAGTACTGGTTAAATCTTAAGCAGAATTTAGTATATGATGCACACAAGCAAGTCGTTCCTCTTACAGAGCTTGAAAATAAAGTTTTGGTCTATATGGCGCATCATCCTAATGAAATCGTAAAAAGAGAAGAATTGATACAAACGTTTTTTAGTACAACTTCTAATCCAAGGGTTTTAGATGTCACTTTAAGTCGTTTAAGAAAAAAGTTAGATCCGTTTAATGCACACCCTGAACTTTTTTCTGCTATTAGGAACCAAGGATATATTTTGCAAATACGCACATAATCTTTTTAGATCTGGCTATGAAAAAGCAAAAAGTGGGAGAACGAACTAAGCCTTGAAGCTTTATTTTGCAGGGGCGTCACTGTATCCAAAAAAATGAATTCTGCACGGGCCATTAATAGTTAAAATTTGAGCTTTAGTATTAATTGTAAAAGATTTTCCTGAAAATACTCCGTATCCGCATTGACCTGAAACAGGATTTTTTCCAAAAATTTTATTTACTCCCAAATGAACAAACATATTTTGTGTCGTTAATTTGTAAAACAAGTCAGGTGAAGTATCATACAGCGTAACATTTTCAAATAATTCTAATTGATCTGGTAAAAAAAAAGATCCGTACTGGCTATTAATTTTCAGCTGATGGTGATGAGTATTTAATGTGGCATTTGGTCTTAGTAGTTGATAACACGTTGAATTTTTTGCGTCAGACTGATATTGAGCATTTAACTTTTCGGCAAAAAGCGTATAAGAATTATTTTTTTTATCTAAAGAAAAAATTTTTATTTTTTCGACATGATCACTTTTTACATTGCTAATTTTACAAGTGTTTTTACAAGTTTGCCAATCTTTAAAAAAAATTAATCCCATGCTTAGTGTTGAACCTAAAAATATTGACCACAGTCCCCATTTAAAGAATTTAGTATAAAAAATTTTTTGCACAATTTTTATAAGTTAAAAGCTTTTCTTTATTTTAATAAAAATATTCGACAAAATATAGAATAAATTTTATAAAATTTCATTAAAGTGAGTTTTAGCTATCATAATCCTTAATGCATTAAAAATTCATCAAAGAAAATTTGTTTAATTTAAAATCATAAAAGAAGTTTTTTCTTTAAAACTTTAAAAGAGTTGCGTTTTTTTTAAGAATCATATAGAATGGAAAAAATTTAACGTTTGGAGGAACGCCAAATGTTGTCAGAAAAACAATCTTTGGAAAAAGATACCGTTCGTGTTTTATTTTCTAATTCTTCAGAAAAAGAAGTGGTTATTTTGGGGGAAGTAGGTCAAACTATTTTCGAAGTGTTCAACGATCACAGAGATATATTGGAAGCTCAGGGAATTGATTTAGAAGGAGCATGTGGGGGGGCGTGTGCGTGTGCAACTTGTCATGTAATTATTCAAGACGAAACGCTGTTTAATTTGCTTCCTGATGCCAGTGTTCAAGAGGAAGATATGTTAGATTTGGCTTATGACGTTCGAAGAACTTCTCGGTTAGGATGTCAGGTGACGTTGACTAAAGACTTAGACGGTATTCGGGTTTTGTGCCCAACGGAAACGCGTCATTTAAAGGTGTAGTATTGGATTGAAAGAGGTGTCTTCTTTTTTAGGTTCCTTGGATGTAAGGAATTCTGGTGTCCATCTTATGAGGTCTCAGGGAAATTCTTTTTTACTTCGCATTACTTTTTCCGAAAATGTGGAGAAGGCTTTTTGTCTTACACAGTCAGTTTTAGAACTTTTTTTTTCATTGTGTTCCGTTTGCCCAGTAGATCAGTTTATTGAATTAATTTGTGATAACGAAACAACAAGGTGGCATATTCGGTTTTGGAATTGTAACGGAACTGTTGCTAAAGCTTGCGGAAACGGAACACGTTGTGCAGCACACTTACTGTATCGGTTAGGCTATTGCGGAGCTAAAATGACCTTTCATGGTCCAGTTGGGCTTTTAAATACGAGCATAGAGATGGGAATGCCCTTTTGTGATGAAGGTGACAAAAAAGTTCAAAACCTCTTTCAAGATGTTTCAGTACATCAAGGAAAGGGGAGGGGGATTTCTTTAAAATTTGCAGAGAAAAATTTTTCTAAAAAAGAGTGGGAGTATTTCAAACAAAACGACTCTTATATTGGCGGAGTAGATGTTGGAAATTTTCATCTTATTATTATTGGAAAAGAAGACCCTTTTCTATACGTCCGATTTTATCATGAACAATTTAAAAAAAATTTAAGTACTTATCGTGAAAATTTTTTTAATATTTCTTATGTTCGATACAAAACTTCTGGCAATGCGGATATTTCTACTTGGGAAAGGGGGGTCGGACCGACCCTAGCTTGCGGTTCTGCAGCGTGTGCAGCACTTGTGGCTTTAAGGAAGATTTACCCCATATCACAAGTGAGGCTTTATTTTCCAGGAGGCCCCATCAGTGTTTTCTATTGTGAAAAAAAAGGGTACGAGCACAAAGCGTCTTCTGTGTACGAACGATGTGTTTGTGGGGGGGGGGTAGTGAGATAGGATCAAGGATCTTTTACCTGGAAAACCAGGGGAGCGTTACAGCAAAAGATAGCCTCCTGTTTGTGAAGGCTGTTTTATACCGTCACCGTGC
Organism: Holospora undulata HU1; assembly: GCF_000388175.3. Classification (GTDB taxonomy): domain Bacteria; phylum Pseudomonadota; class Alphaproteobacteria; order Holosporales; family Holosporaceae; genus Holospora; species Holospora undulata_A. Next base: position 10,615 of record NZ_ARPM03000141.1, read on the forward strand.
AGGAATTTCGTTTCCGGAGAGGTTTGGCGATTTTAAAGCTATTTATCACCCGCTTTACGAGGTAGAGCCAAAAGGGGGGATGGAACAGAGTATTTGAGACGCCGAAAAAAGACGACAAAACGACTGCGCGATGATCGATTTCACGATTGCGCGTGCCAACTAACACAGTGCTGGCTCTAAAAAAAGACGAAAACCAAGCTATTGGATGATTCGCTGGGAATTTAAGCGCTCAGAACCTATCTTCACAGTTAAGCCAACCGACGAATCAGTAGCATTGAATGGGAGATCATAACGTCGTGTTTTTCCGATTGAACGTCTATTTCATACTCCTTGGCTAATCACCTAAAATGATTTAGCCAGTCAATCAAA
>NZ_ARPM03000140.1 GCF_000388175.3 Holospora undulata HU1
TATTGAATAAAACTATAGCAATCTCAGAACGTATATCTCAAGGATGGGCTATACTTGCTAAAGCGTTGGGTTGTCGAAAGAACATATGCATGGCTAAATCCTTTTCGAAGGGCGTCTAAAGATTATGAAATTGCCATAGCGACTGCTGAAAACATGAGTATGATAGCCCCTTCCATGATCCTATTAAGAAGGTTAGCTAAATCATGAATACAGGTTCTAAATCACTTCCAAAAAAAATATCCCTAGGGAATAGAGGGGCGAGCTTTTTTCTATCTTGCGAGCATAGCGACAAATTTTTTTAAAGTGAGAAAAATAAACCTCGTATCCTTGAGCTAGAAGATTTTTTTAAATGTTTCGTGTAAGTAATGCATCAGGAAATATTCACGACTTCTCTTTTAACAACTACTGTACAAAAATCAAAACTAATGTATGACACTAGCTCTCATGTTTATGGGGGGTCTATTCCCTTATGGCCTTATGGATCAGTAACATTGATAATTGTACTATTGTATAGCGTTATACTTTCTGAATTTTAACCACGTAAAAGTCAAGTATTTGGAGATTATTATTTAAATATACATGATTGAACGTTATCGTTAAGAAAACAACCAGATACGAAAAAATTGGTAAGAGCTAATTTATGACGAAATATTTTCGTACTCCACAGAGCCTTGAGTATAGATTAGTCGTTTTAATTCTTTTAAAAAATAATTTTTTTTAATAAAAAATATGTTATAATAAAAAAGTCTTAAATTTCTTTTTTTATTCAATTACATATAGTATAAGAGATTTAAGACGTATTATTTGTAGATAAATTTTTATTTTTTTCTTAATTTTTTCCTATCCAAAATATAGCGTGCTGCTTCCATTTTATCCATTCCTTTATCTACAAGCTTGGCCCAATCTGCCTTTTCATCTGGAGTGGTTGCTTGACCAAAATCCACACCATCCACCTGAAAACTAAAAGGATTGACCATGCCTTCTGCTGTTTGAGTCAAAGAAGCTCCCAGCCAAAAAACAAAAAATAGTCGTCTTACGCTCATAATCATCCCCCATTCATTCATCTTAAAAAATGACATCTCTAAACCGTTAGCAAATTGATTTCCTTTATTTTATGCCAAAAAACTTAATTTTTTATTTGAACTAAGAGAGTATACATTAAGCCGTTTGGCTTGTCTGCTTTTAGATAGACTTTTAATACAACTTCTTCTATCATTCTTAGTGTGATATATAGATGTTTTTTGTAATGAACTTTGTGCGCTCTTTAAAAACGATAAAAGGTACGTTGATGTGGCTTCTTGTTGCAATGTATTATTTTTATGAAATGGTATTAAGGGCGTCTTCTGGTGTTCTGGCTAATGATTTTATGGAAACTTTTCATATTCAAGCCACGCAATTAGGAATATTATCAGCAGTCTATGGATATGCGTATTCAGGTTTACAAATCCCTTGCGGAATATTATTAGATAAGATTGGAGTTCGTTATTTGGTTAGTATTTCTTGTGCGTTTTGCGGATTTGGCGCGCTTTTATTAGGAACGGCTTACTATTATCCTGTAGCAATTTTTGGGAGAGTGTGTATTGGCATTGGGTCAGCGTGTGCCTTTATCAGTACATTAAGACTTATCGTAGAGTGGTTTGATATAAAAAATTTTCCTTTAATGGCGGGGTTAACTAACGCTATTGGGTGTCTTGGAGGGCTTTGCGCTTCTTATCCTCTTTCGAAATTAGTAAATATTTGGGGATGGCGGATGGCGTTATGCGCACTTTCTGGATTTGGATTGCTTTTGGCAGCGATTATATTTGGGTGTGTGCGAGATAGACCAAAACAAAATGTTCATGAAGGTCTGCTAGAAGAAGAGCGTGAAAATAATGATGTAGGTTTCGTTGAGTCTCAGAAAAAATCATTATTTAGTGTTTTTCTTACTCAAGCGTCACAATGGGTTAGTTTCTTTTTACCGGTTATTAAGAGCGCTCAGGTATGGGGTGCAGGCTTGATTGGTGCTTTCCTTTATGCACCGCTGGTTGTTTTCGCAGAGGCATGGGGAGTTCCTTTTCTTCAAACCGCTTATGGGGTGACGTCTTCTGTTGCATCTAATGCTAGTATGGCTATGTACGTATTTTTTTCTTTGGGAAGTGTGCTAGTCCTTCCCTTGTGTCAACGATGGAAAAGCTACTGGCGTGCAATTGTTTGGGCAACTCCTATTATTTCTGCAGGGCTTGGAATGATTGCCTTATGTTCTGGGATCGTTCCTTTTTTTGTAGTAATCTTTCTGTGTGCAGGAATTGGAACAGCAATGGGAGCGCAAGTATTAGTGTTTACTCTTGCCAATCAAGCTCTTCCTTCTAAATTTTCTGGAACCGCAAGTGCCTTAACCAATACCATTATTATGGGACTTTCATACGTAATGCAAGAAGGGTTTGGAAGAGTTATGGATTACTTTTGGGATCAAACAAAAAGTGCGGCCGGAACTCCAATGTACGGTACAACTCCTTATGTTTATGCTTTATTATTTCTTTCTGGTATGACATTGCTAGCTTTTCTTGGATTTATTTTCTTAAAAAGTGATTATCCTAAAACTGAGCAAGACGAATAATGTTTTATCGTTCTTTACCTTATTTCATTTTTGTCTTTAATTTACCTAGTTCAAAGTAAATTATTGTATTGTTTTTATGGTAGATCTGCTGTACGTAGAAAAGTGAGGTCAATTTTTTCTATGTCTGTACGTCTATTTTTCAAATTTCAGTCCTGTTAAGAAAAAGCGATTCCAAGTCAAGCATATAAGGAAAATTTTATGCTGGACTGACGACTTATCTTAATTTTTTTTAGCAATCTTTTTATACTGGTTTAGATAGTAATAAACTTATGTAAACTATTTTTATTTTATTTATTTGCGCACATAAAACAAAATTATAAAGTTAAAATGATTAAAATAAATAATAATTTTTTCTATTCTTTATTGATTTACTTTGTTCTCACCAAGGATACGCACCGCCAAAATATAGAAATAATTCCCAAAATGAACTAGAGGGATATCAATCAATTCAAAGTGTGCAAAATTATCAAGATGCTGCATACCATTTAGATATGGCATTTGACAATTATGCAATAAAAGGGAGTTGATACCCGTACTGTACTCAAAATTTTTAAGTTTTTTTCTTCCACACATTAAGAGAGTTGCGTTCGATTTAAGAAACTATGGAAGAGAATCAGACAAAAATCTCCTCTCAAGTGATAAAGCTGAACTATAGTAACTTAGGTTGAATTACTATATTGTAATAAAAAAATTACACCTAATTCAACCTAAGTTACTATAGTCCTTAAAATGGTCCTTTTCTTGAGGGGGGCTTTCCCCCTCATCTTTTGGAAGAACATTAAGACCATTTCGTTTAAGGCAGCAATAAAATTGGAACGTTTCAGTTCGGGGAGGTGTCTTTTAGAGCAATATAAACCTCATCAAGCG
>NZ_ARPM03000139.1 GCF_000388175.3 Holospora undulata HU1
GTATAATCTGTTTTTAAAGGTATATCATTTTTTCTCATAGTATTCCTCCGTTATTTTGTGACATTTTTTTGTAAATATTCTGAAAAATATTCTTTATTTAATCGAATAACTTCTAAAAGAGACTTGTTAAGATCTTTACGGACTTCTTGTTGTAAAACTGGGTCAGCGATACGAGAAGCACAATTGCGTAAATCTCGAACAGACCAAAACAGCGCCTCTCGAAGATTATTAAACTTATATGTGTTGGCTGTATGAACAAAAGATTCATGCCAAGATTTGGGAATTAATATAGAAACCCCTGCATCTCTATGAATATCAAAAGAAATAAACTGACGGTTGTTGGCGTGGGTGCCCACGTGATGCAAAATTGATGCACCTGAATTTTGACTTACATCCCCTGTTAAATTTTTAAACCATTCATTTCTGTCTCTGCTTACATCTTTCATATCCTTATTTCCATACAACCCGACCTTGAATTTTTCATCTTTGTATTCCTTAAAATATTCTTCTATTTCTCTATTTTCTTTCACAGTAACTGGTTTTTCGTCTATCCCGCCCTGTCCGCCAGCTCCTTCTGGAAGGTGCTTTCGCTGTGCTGGAGGTTTTTCGGGGTTCATCTCTTTTTTAAATTCTTGCTTTGAAGCCTTCTGAGCAAGCACTTTTTCCCCACCAGAAACTTTTTCAGCAGGGGCTTTAATCCCTTCAGAAACATTTTGAGCGGGCGCTTTTGCTCCTTGGGCAGCTTTTTTTCCTGCTTTTTCCAGCTTTTTCAGCCCTCTTCCGACGGCTTTTGCAACTTTTTGCCCAAAAATCTCTTTTGCCAGAACTTTTCCTGCACCTTTTACGCCTTCTTCTTGGTACCCGTTTGCCAGAGCTTGAGCGGTTTCTCCGGCCTCCACTGCTGTTTTTAGCAATTTCATTCCAGGAAGCGCCTTGATTCCCGTCTTTGCCGCGACGCCTAGAGCTTGAATGTAGTCCCCCTCATTAACTTCATCCATAACGTGCTGAGCGCCGTCTATAACCTCCACAGCTGTTAATGTGGCAAAAAGCGCGGGAATAACAAACCAAAAATTATTTTCCAGAGCGTTGGCCGTGACCTGATCGCACACCTGGATATCGCCAGAATCCTTGCCCGCCAAGGCTAGCCCCGTTGCC
>NZ_ARPM03000138.1 GCF_000388175.3 Holospora undulata HU1
AAAAAAGTGAGGGGGAGTATGATCCATACCAAAACTTACTTCCGCCTTTACAGCCAATTTCCGCCTACTTGTCCTTTGCTACACTCGGAAAAACTTCATTATTTAACTTATCAAACTTTTGCTTTCTTTCCTCGTCTCTTTCCTCTCATAAACTAGCTTTGGATATTAAATGACTTGCATCCACAAACGTAAGTACCTCACTCATATACCCTGCACTTCGTAGCTGATCTCTGAAAATTGCAAATATTTTTGACAACAGATTTGTTCCTATCTTCTTACGCATCCTGCTAAATACCCTGTGATCAGGTGTTGATTCTATTAAGCTAAAATCACAAAATCACTTCGCAGCATTGCTATCTGCAAGATACCTCTCGGGTTCACGATCAGACATATCTTCCATAAACTGTAGCACCAGACATTTAAATAACCGTAATACTCCGCATCCCTTCTAGTTAGCTTTACTTTCTACCGCTACACTTCATCCTTAACCTTATTAAAGCTGAATATTGATTTAAATTTCCTATACTGATGGTCCTTACTTACTAACTCTTCTAAACTTACCATTGTTATTTGCGTGCTCGACACTTCTTTCACCTTGCCTTGATTTTTTCCTTCTTATACCAAAAATTACCTTATCTCGCAACACTCCCATACAGAACAAATACTTGCGTTAAATAGTTTTGCTATTTCAGCTCATTTCTTATCTCTATTGGCTGGAACGTAAATCCTTAGCTTCTCTGGGGCTATTTTATCTTTACTCCAACCGTGGGGTAGACCTAATTATCCCTTCTTTTTTTTATCTTATACTCCCCCTACTTACGCTGCTTTTACTAACTTTAAATACTTTGTATGGCGTTTTTTGATCGTTACCAAGTTGAATATATTCTATTAATTGCTTTCTTAGATCGAAGCTGTATTGTTTCTTCGTCATTTTCTGTTAAAAATAGCACCACGCTGTCCCACTTTCAAGCTAAATTACTATACATACTTTTTTGCTAAAAAAATTTTATTTTTTCATAGAATCAAAAAGATTTTTCTCTATAAGAAAAATCTTCGTTTTTAAAGCCACATTCTTAAGCCTAAGTCCAACTTTTTCTTTGGATTCCCGAACCTTTTCTTCTTTTTGTGATTCGCCAACCTCAACACTCTATGTTACGCAATGCCAATGGGAAGCCCATGTGTTGTTCGAACTTCTTCTTGTTAATAAAATTCTGCTATCTTTCCTTAAAATTAAACGTGGCACTATCATCATAATTAATCTTCTACTTTCTCATCACCCAAAAAGCCACCAACTTGGGCATCCCATAAGTGTTTATAAAGCCCTGTTTTTGCAAGAAGCTCAATGTGAGTGCCGTCTTCTACGAGCTTACCTTTATCGAGGACAATAATTCTGTCAGTATGTTTGAGAGTGGATAACCTATGAGCAATAGCTATGACAGTTGCACCGCTGCTATCTAAAAGTTCATTAATAGATTTCTGGATTAATTGCTCTGTATGGGTATCCAAGCTACTTGTTGCTTCATCTAGGATAAGAATAGGTGCATTTTTTAAAATTGCACGAGCAATTGCGACTCTTTGTCTTTGGCCACCGCTTAACTTAACGCCACGCTCACCAACAATAGTATTGTATCCTTGCGGCATTGCAATAATATCATTATGTATTCTTGCTTTGATGCATGCGGATATGATCTCTTCCTCAGTGGCATCGTACTTTGCCAGTTTTAGATTATCCATGATACTTCTATGAAACATTGTAATATCTTGTGGTATTATTGATATTAATTTGCGCAATGAATCTTGTGTTATATCTCTAATATCTTGATCTCCAAGGAATATACCTCCCTCTGTCACATCAAAATACCTCAGTAAGCATTTGATCATAGTTGTTTTGCCTGCACCTGATGTACCAACAATACCAAGCCTTTCTCCTGCTCGAATTTTTAAGTTAAAATCATGCAACACTAATTTGCCATTTTCTCCGTAGCTAAAGTGAACGTTTTGATAATTTATGGAGCCTTCAAACACAGCTAAGGCTTTTGCATTTTCTTTATCCTCTACGTCAAGCTTTGTATTAATAAAGGAATAGGAAGATTTAATTTGTGCCATTTTTGGGTTTACATTAAATAAAAGATTCTCTAAAAAGGCATCAAGCTGCGCATGAATTTTAAGCGTAATCATAGCGATAAAAGCAAAACTACCTGCGCTAATATCGCCATTCTTAAAGAGGAAAGCTAATAAATATATTTGCACAGCATTCAGCGTAACTACCATTAACGTGTCTGCATTATCTACATAATACGCATCAAATTGACGGGTTTTATAATCCCACGCTCTCCATTTATTTATTGCGGGGGTTAGCTTTAATTTGAATTCCGATATTAAATCGCCAATTACCTTGATGCCAAAGATATTGGCAATTGAATCGTTAATAATCCCCATAGCTTCTTGCTTAGCATTAACATAAGATTCTTGTAGCTCCAATTGCCTTTTCAGCAATAAATATATTATTGGCGTATAGATTATAACAAACAATCCCAGGACCAAGCCTGTAAGCACATTGACATGCAGTATAAAAAATAGGGTAATTATAATCGTGACGATGATATGAAAAGTTTTAAACAAACAAGTAATTAACGTAACCATTCCATCCTGGAAGTCTTCAATTTTACTAGATGTCTCTCCTGATAAATGAGAATCAAACCAATGAAGTGAATGTCCTATTGTCTTGCTATAAATATCTTTAACTACATACTCTAAGATCGCAGGCTTATATTTAATATCAAGGCAACGTTGTGCAAAATACGAACCGTGATGCAAAAATTTATACAATACAAAAAGAAAGAGTAAATATCTAAGATTGTCTGCGTTATTAGATGATATGGCATCGATGATTTCTTTAATTTTATAATCAACTGAAATTTCACACCCACCTGCAACCACGGCTATGACAATAAGTAAAGCGATGTATAGTTTATAGTATTTAGTAAATTTCCAAACATACTGTTTAAGTCCAGCCTTCCCATGTAAATCAAAAAGTGTCGTCATTATACTCAATTCCAAAATTATTTTATTTCCTCTCATGCGCAGCTTTATCTTGACATACTTTGCTGTTTTATACAAATACATTCTGTGCGTAGACAGTATGTTTCGTGCAAACAATTGTTTTAAAGGAGATCATTTACATGTATCAGCACAGAGTCACTATCAACCCACAACATGCGCAAAGCAATTAACTGGAAAGTCATACAGCTAAATCAGTATAAAAAGATTACGAAAAATGGAATTGAAATAAGTGATCAATTGAACAAGTTAATGTTCTTCGTATGTGTTTTGCTTGGGGCCATTTTTTCTCAATAGAATTGAGATCAGGGGAATAATGAGGAAAATAAAGCAAACTATTCCCCGAATCTTTTAGCATTTTTTGCACTGCTTTCCCTTTATGGATAATGGAATTATCCGTAACACTACCGTTTTCTTTTGGAAGGTTTGGTAATAAAATCTGCTGTACCCAAGATGTAACCCCTTGTGTAAGCCAGATATCAAACCAATTGCAATTTATAGATTTGCCAATTAAAGCGCCTATGGGATTTGTTCCCCCCTTTGCTCCCCAGAGGTATGAGAGCCATAGCACCGCTTACCTTTATCAGAGTATTCATGCGTTCTTGGTATATCATGAGCAAAACCACTTTCATCACTATAACCTACCTGCTTAATCTTCCTTTTTCAATGCTTAAATTTTTTGGCAAAACATAGATCTTTTCTCTGGATCGGATGATTGAGAGTTTTTTTATATATCTCTCCTAAACGGTGTTTTGCATATCTTATACCAGAAGCGCTGACTTCTAACCTCTTAGCCTTTTCATAGCTAAACTATCTGAAAATTCTTCTGTATAATTTCTCTTTGTCTAATTTTGTCCATGGTTTATTTCTTTTGTTGACTCCTTCAAGAGTTTTTGTCCATATCTCTGCTGCTGATTTAGAGATGCAAAATCTAGCGGCTACTTTTTTAAATGATAACCCGTGATTTATTTTTAATACTTTTTTCTAAAATCTAATGAATATGTCATAATTTTTATTATATTATTTATTACATAAGTATAACTTTATCCAGCTTCATGGTCATATTTTTTTTATGATGTTTTAGTTATAATTTATAAAGAATGCGCAGGCCACAAAGGCCATGTCTTTGATGAAGCAAGGTTTGGAACTGATTCTAGAAAAGCGCATGGCTGGTTTAGCAAGGGCACCAGGCCTAGGAGGGGCGATCGCTTGGATATAAGAATTTTTATCTTTACGGAGCGGATTGAATCAGCTGCAGGGGAGAATTTTAGTGTAATCATGCCGCATAGCGATTCAGCATGCATGAATACATATTTTTCTGAGCTAGCCAAAGTATTTGTGATGATAAGATAGCATTTTCTGGATCAAGTAGAGTTTATACTTGCCTCTTTATTCACCTGAGTTACCTCCTGTAGAGATATTTTGGCTACATATCAGGCAAAACATCCTGAATACTCAGATGTACGAGACAAAGAAAATCTTGAAAATAGTTGTGCCAATTTATGCAGAAGCTACCTGATGTTGCGGTGCAATTAATTTGTAATGCAACCTATCTGTCCATTTAGTAATGGGATACGGTATTACTTAACACACCTTATTTTTGCGTTTTTATTAAATTCTCAAAAAACACTGAAAAAACCAACTTGTTAGGGCGGGCTTTAAGCTAATAGCACTACGACACTATGAAGAAATTATTTTTTTGGTAGTTTTTCACAACAAGGTACCATATTTTCGGAAGCTAGAAGCTCTTTTGCCATAGAAGCCCAATGATCTTTGGGAAAGTTGTACTTTAAAAGAGTAAAAGTTTTATAAGTAAGTCCGGGAAATCCTAAAACAATATGACATTCTACCAGCCTATAAAGTGCTTCAGGAATCAATGCGCTCTTGGGGTAACTTCCTACGAGGAAAGAAAGTCTCTGAAAAGCAGAAATAAATTCTTTTCTTTTCATATAATCTTTTATGATAAGCATTTCCTGGCATGCAAGATGCTCTTGAATAAAGTCTATCTTTACTTCTGCGTCTCTTGCGTAATCGCTATAAGGGAAACGTTGACAAATCTCTTGAAATCCTTGAAGTGCTAAAAGGGCATTCTCACTATCCCGCTCTGGAGAAAGCATGTCTGTATAATAACAAAGAGCTCTAAGGTAATGTGCGTACTTTGCGCTAGGAGATGCTGGATGTAACGCTAAAAACGTTTCTAAGGTTGCAATAGATTTAGAAAATTCTTGAGCTTTAAAAGAACAATATGCAGACATAAGTTGAGAATGAGGTGCCCAAGACGAATAGGGGTACTGACGCTCTATTTCATCAAAATTCAAAGACGCTTCTTTAAAATCTTCTTTCTTAAGTTCATTCACAGCTTTTTTATACAACGTGCTTAACGGTTTTTGTTGATAAATACGCTCAGAATCTCTGCATCCCGAAAAAACCATCAAAAAAAGCCAAAGATAAGACAGTGTTTTCCATCTATTTGCAAATGTTAACATTTTTCTCACCTTTTTCCTCTATATTTTAAATTGACCATAGTAAATACTTTATCTTCCGTAGGTAACTAAATAATAATTTTTAGGAATCATCCCAAGAATTTGCCACCCCATTTGTTCTAACAAATCTGAATCGATTTCTTGATCAAACAAAGAAATTTTTCGTTCCAGTCCTTCTTTTTTTTTTTCTAAAAATTTAACTTTTTCTCGCTGATGGATAAGGAGCGCACGCTTTTCCTTCCATATTAAGCATCCACGCCCTCCGTACATACTAAAATAAGAAAAATACATACTCATTCCTAAGAAAAAAAAACTTAATCCCCAGTGTGCTTGCATAACCACTTAATGTGTCAACAAAATATTTAATTCCTCACATTACACCAGAAATTTAAAAAAAATTCAAGTCTGTACTGTGCTGAAAAACGTGTGATTATAGAAAATTAAAAATTTTTCATTAAAAATTAAATATGTTTATATAGAAAAAATCTATAAGTTAAATTTAGCGTTTGAAAAAAGTAAGAAATAGTATCTAAAAACCTATTAACGATTTAGTCTGTTTGAGTTCAATCCTTAACTTCAATATTTTTTTATGGAATCTGTAATGTTAGGAGAATAAGGAGCCAGATAGGTAATTTTATAGCCAAAGCTTCATACAAACTATTAATAAAGGATGTATCGGGAAGCTTTACTTGATTTTAAGCGTAATCTATTATGGAGAAAAGCAAAAAAAGTTAAGGGTTAAAAAGATGGAAAAGAGTTTTCGTGTAAGGATTACATTTCGTTGGTAGAAAAAAAAGTTTATCCCACACTAAATTAAATGATACTTCTACCTGACTGTGTTAAAAAAACATTAAGGAGTGTCCTTGATGCGTACTACTAACTGAGCGTATCAAGCGTCTAGGTGTAAGCTAAAAAGATATTTTTCAGCGCTAAAGCTTTTTTTGGAGAGAGATATAAAAATCTTGGTACTTTACTAGTTTGTGTGAACAAACTTAACGCAAGCAAATCGAGAACACCGAAAAAGTTAAAAAATGTAAGGAAAATTAGTAAGTACCCCCTTTAAAATTGTTATTTTTTAAGTCTTACGATATTTTTTTTCGAAATTAATATTTTCTAAATTTTAATGTAGATAGTGCTATAATTAGGGAAAGGGTAGCATTGGATTAAGAAATAACGAAGTAGTGATATCCTAACAAATTGTCACAAAAAATACGTCTAATAGACAAGTTATTTTTTTGATTTTTTACCCTAGTTAATCTAAAAAAACCTTTTCTATTTAACGGCTACCAATGATTTTTGTTTTTTGATTTTATTATGTTTTTATTATTAATGTAAATAATAATTATGATAATATTTAAGAAAAAAGGGGAATGCAAAGTCTGCTGATCCAACTTGTGTCTAAAGAGTATACGAAAATTCCAAACGCGAAAAACGCCTTGGAAACAATCCTTTAAAAAAGCATACTTTTTCTATTTTTCCTCTTGCATTAATAGTTCGTGTGTGTTAGGATGAAAACTGTAATTAGCACTCCGTTGCCGTGACTGCTAATTTTCTATATCGGTAAACAAATATGGAGGAACTCATGACTAAATTTAAACCTTTAGGAGACCGTATTCTTGTAAAGCGTGCAGAAGCGGAAGAAAAAACTGCAGGAGGAATCTTAATTCCCGATACCGCAAAGGAAAAACCTATTGAAGGTACCGTAATTGCAGTGGGACCAGGTGCAAGGGATGCACAAGGAAATCTTATGCCCCTAGAAATAAAGGTGGGAGATCGCATCCTGTTTGGAAAATGGTCTGGTACAGAAGTTAAATTAGCTGGTGAAGACCACATTGTGATGAAGGAATCCGATGTGTTTGGTATTGTAGCGTAAAAGGAGGAAGCATATGTCAGTAAAACAGATTGCATTTGGATCAAAAGTTGGAGAATCTTTACTTAGCGGAGTTATCAAGCTTGCCAATTGTGTCCAAGTTACTTTAGGGCCTAATGGACGTAATGTATTAATTGAGCAGTCTTTTGGTGATCCTAGAGTCACAAAAGACGGTGTGACGGTGGCAAAGCATGTAGAGTTAGAAGATCGTTATGAAAATTTAGCTGCTCAGTTAGTAAAAAGCGTTGCTTCAAAAACTGCAGATATGGTTGGGGATGGAACTACGACAGCTACTGTTCTTGCTCGAAGCATTTACAGTGAAGCATTCAAGGGAACTTCTGCCGGAATGAACTCTATGGAGCTTCGCTCTGGAATTGATTACGCTGTTGAAGTAGTCGTGGAAAAATTAAAAGATCTTTCTACGTCTGTAAAAGGAAATTATGAAAAAATTGCGCAAGTTGCAACAGTTTCCGCTAATGGTGATGCGGAAATTGGCGATATGATCGCACAAGCTATGGAAAAAGTTGGTTCTGATGGTGTTATAACCGTAGAAGAAGCAAAGTCTTTCAAAACCGAGCTAGATGTTGTCCCAGGTATGCAGTTTGATCGTGGATACATCTCTCCCTACTTCATTACTCGACAAGACAAGGGCGTGGCAGAATTAGAGCGATGTTATATTTTATTATACGATGGAAAAATTAGCAGTGCTCAGTCTTTGCTTCCTGTATTAGAAAAAAGTGCAAAAGAATCCGCAAGTCTTTTGATTATCGCAGAAGATGTTGAAGGGGAAGCCTTGGCTATGCTGGTGGTAAACAAGATTCGTGGTGTTCTTAAAGTGGCAGCGGTTAAGTCTCCTGGATTTGGAGACCGTAGAAAAGCTATGCTGGGCGATATTGCAGTGTTAACTAATGGGTATGTTGTCAGCTCTGAAGTGGGAATGCGGTTAGAAGACGTTCGAATAGAAGATCTTGGAAGAGCAGATAATGTTGTAATCGAAAAAGACAATACTACAGTGATTGTCAACGGGCCGGTGCGTTCTTCTGTTAAAGAACGATGTGATAAGATTCGATCAGAAATTAATGACGCTACTTCTGATTACGATAGAGAAAAGCTTCAAGAGCGTTTGGCCAAACTGTCTGGTGGCGTAGCAGTCATTCGTGTGGGAGGTGCTACAGAAGTAGAGTTAAAGGAACGTAAAGATCGCGTCGAAGATGCAATGCATGCAACAAAAGCTGCTGTAGAAGAAGGAATTATCCCAGGGGGTGGAACTGCATTCTTACGCTGTGTAAAGTCTCTAGAAGATGCGATTAAGAGCGCAGAAATTCAAGAACGTGGGCGAGATTTCGTTTGCGGTATTAATGCGGTGAAGGCTGCACTTTCTGCTCCTTGTCGTCAAATTGCTCACAATGCTGGTAAAGAAGGGGGAGTTGTAGTATCTGAGGTCTTGAAAGCTTCTAACGTAAACATTGGGTACGATGCGCGTCATGATCGATATGTGGACATGATAGAAGCGGGTATTATTGATCCTACTAAAGTAGCAAGGACAGCTTTGCAAAATGCAGGATCTGTTTCTGGATTGCTTAATACCACAGACGTTATTATTGCTCAAATCCCTGAAAAGGAGAAACCTGCAATGGGTGGCGGCATGGGCGGCGGTATGGGCGGTGGCATGGATTTTTAGGAAGTAGCTTTTTCTAAAGTATCCGTGTTACTGAAACTATTCAGCTTTTTTCTAAGCTATAAATTAACTTTTTATTCATGTGCTTGTGTCTTTTCGGCAAGCACATGAAAGAAGTAAGAATAAGTGTTTAAATTCTTTACACTTATTTTAGTGATAAAACCTTAAATATTTGGCAATCAGTATTTTTTTAAAACCGTGTAGGTGTAGAATAAAAAAGGATTGCCAAAGAGTTAGAAAAAATTCAATATAGAAACAAAAAAATTCAGGACTTTTCCTTTAATTTTCTATCATTTTATGCTTAGTTTTACTCTTAGGGCTTGGCTTAGCAATCCAATATGGCTAGGATTTCCTAAAATAATATCTTTTAATTCTTTTTTGTGTTTTTTAGAACTTTTTTTGCACAAAGCAATTACTGGAAAACTTTCCATATTAAGTTTTGAGATGTATTGGGCACATTTTTTCGAGTGATGTTCTACTTCTGGACAATTCATAATTTCAGAAAAAGATTTTTCCGAAATTTCAGGGTGATGCTGCGCAAATAGTTTGGGCCAATCCAACGCTTCTACAGGATTAAAGCGTGTATCAATAATCCCTAATGTTTTTTCGAGACCGTCATTCTTTTTTATTTTATGTGCTGCCATTAAAGCCTTTATAGCGCAGTGCGAAGCAGAATTCGTAGGGGCATAAACAATACGAACGTCTGTGTGGTTTCCAAAAAATTTTTCTTTTTCTAGTTGAATCAAGTTTTTAATTAAAGAACGGCAGTGAGGACAGTAAGGAGAAACAAAAGCAATAACAGAATTTTCAACCTTAGAGGTGTTTTCTGTTTCTGTTAAAGGAATGCTTGGAATAGAATCTAGCTCTATATTTTGTAATGATTTTTTTAAAATTTCTTCTTCTGAATCGACTCCTTGGTTTTTTCCTGCTCCGTAATGGTAGCTCATTTGAGCTAAAACATTGAACATTTCTGGATTTTGTTCAAACATTTCTACAATTTCTTCTGGGGACACTTTTGCAAAACCTTTAACGGCACACATTCCAAATAAAAAACAAAAAAATATTTTTTTCATTACATACCAAAAACTTTTTTCAACAGATATATATAAGCAGATCAAAATCAAAAAGAAGTAAAATTCTCTCTATGAAGTCAGGAATATAAGGAGGGTTCAATTAGGATAGAAAGAATTAATCTTCAACTTAATAAGCCAGAATTTTCTGCGAAAAAGAAAAAAACGATAAGGCGTGTACCGGTTGGTAAAAAATAATTATACTTTTGAATAATTATTTAAATATCTTTTTAGCCTATAGCTAAGAACCTGTATTCATGATTTAGCTAACCTTCTTAATAGGATCATGGAATGGGCTATCATATTCATGTTTTCAGCAGTCGCTAGGGCAATTTCATAATCTTTAGATACCCTTTTTGCAAATGATTTAGCCATGCAAATGTTCTTTCGACGATCTAACGCTTTGGAAGTATGCCCCATCTATAGTTTTATTCAATATAGTTCTACGCAAATGCCTCCATGGGTTTTCTATATCCAGCATCTGCACACACTTCCTTTAATGTAGAATATTTTTGCACCGCTTCCCAAAAAACTCTGCACCCAGCACCTGTGTCATTGGCCTTATGAACCGTGATATGGAGCAGATTGCCTTG
>NZ_ARPM03000137.1 GCF_000388175.3 Holospora undulata HU1
CTTTCAGGGAAAAGATAAAACCTTTTCCATTGAACAAAATAATAACGCTAGACCATGCCATTGGTTTGCAAGATTTCGTTCCCCCCCCCCTTGCAAACACGCGATCACTTGAAATGCTGGCGGTAACACTGCATATTTTTACGGTACTTCACGTTAATAAAACTTTGAAAATTAATCATGCTACCTTTGGTTGAAGGCCTCTAATCTTTGGTTAAAAGTCTCTAATGTTTACGACTTTTTTTACCTATCAGTTTTTTACCTTTTTCGCCCCATCCTCTATCTTTGCAAATCTTTAGCTCTATACTACATATCAATCAAAACTTCCTGAATACTCAGGTGTACGAGACAATAAAAAATCTTGAAAGTACTTGTGTCAATTCATGCAGGCGCTACTTGATGTTGCAGTGCGGTCAATTTATAATGCAACCTATCTGTCCATTTAGTAAGGGGATCTGGTATAAGCTACAAAAGGCTAATTAAAAAAGCCTTGACTACGCTATAAATATACCCCGTGCATTTGATTTTCATTATCGTTTATTTTTGATTTTTCCCATAGCAATGCATAGTCTCCTTTTTTACTCAATAATTCAAGATGAGTTCCTTCTTCTTGAATACAGCCTTGTTTCATAACTAAAATTTTGTCTACATTTTGAATGCTACTTAATCGGTGAGCAATATATATTTGTGTACAAGGATAATTCAGGTTCTGCAGTCCTTGGCGAATACTTTCCTCAATACCTACATCTAGTGCAGAGGTTGCTTCGTCTAATAACAAAATAGGACTTTTTTTCAAAATAGCTCTGGCAAGTGCAAGACGTTGGCGCTGTCCTCCAGATAATCTTAGCCCGTGAGGTCCAACTGGAGTGTTGTACCCTTGAGGAAGAAGTTCCGCAAAAGAAGAAACTTGTGCTAGCTCTGCTGCATAACGAATAGATTCTATAGACGCGTCAGAACTTCCATAGACAATATTATCTTGAATCGTTGTGTCAAATAGAGTAATATCTTGGCTTACAAACCCTATGTTATCTCTAATCCATCGGGGAGAGTACATTAAAGCGTCTTTTCCAGAAAAAAGAATGCGCCCTTTATGGGGAAAATACAGCTGCAATAAAAGATAAAACATAGTTGTTTTTCCAGATCCGCTAGGTCCGACAATGGCATACTGTTTATTTGCTTTGAACGAACAATACACATCGCGCAGTATACGTTGTTCAGGAGTATACCCAAAAGTTACCCCTTCAAATACGATATCTTTTGAAAAAATTTCCGAATTTCCTATAAGAACAGACTCTTTTTTTAGTGAAATAGGGCGATCTAAAAGATTCAAAATACGTTCTCCACTTACGATACACGCTTGAAGACGTGTATGTACTTGAAGAATATTTTTGATAGGACGATACAAAAAAAACAGTGCTGTGATAAACGTCAAAAATGATCCAGGAGTTTGAATTCCCTGGATAACCCGATATCCACCGTAAATGACTATGCTTGCGATTATTGCTCCCCCCAAAATTTCCATAAAAGGATGAATGATTGCTTGGATTTTTGCAGCTTTTTTATATTCTTTTAAAATATTTTCTGTAAACTCTTTTAAACATTTTTTTTCGTACTCTTCTGTTCCATAAGCTTTTACCATGATAATTTGGTGAAAAATTTGTTGAAAAAATTGCTGCAACACAGCACTCTTGTTTTGAATCTGAAGAAATATATGTTTTGCACGCTGTCCACAAATGCGCAGTAACCCTGCCATAATAGGAACAATAAAAAGAGCGCTTAAAAATAATAAAACATCTTCTCGTAATAAGACTATAACTAAGCTTAAAACCATAAACACATCTCGACTAAGAGTGCTTAGGCTTTGAAGAAGAGTTTCTCTTACGATACCAATATCTTGAGAAAAAACATTGGCACACCGTGCTTCATGGTAATTTCTGAAAAAATCTAAATCAAAATGTATCATGTGAGCAAAAACGTCGTTTTGTAACTGGGTAGAAAGTATGTATCCCATAGCTGCCATACAGCGTTCTCCTATATATTCGGCCGCTCCCTTAACAAAAAAAATACTAAATACTCCAATACCGATCCAAATTAACAAATCTTGACGATGCCCTACAAAGATATCATCGAAAATAGGTTTTAAGTATTGGGCAAGTATCGCAGTAGAACCTGCAGTCAAGATCATACTTCCTATTCCTAAAACCCAATAGCGCTTTTGTGGAATAAGATATGTTTTTATAAGACGCCACAAGGTATCGTACCCTGAACCTAAATTCTTCAGTCTGCTCCAAAAATTATTCAACTTTTGCAAGACCCCATATACAATATAACGCAAACAGTATAAAGAATTTTTCAGCAAATGACAAAGGACGACTAAAAGTTTATTTCAAAAATCTCTTCGTCACTAAAAAAACAAATAAAGAAAAGCAAGAATATATACGAACTATCCCTACCTTTCTAAAAATACTTGTTAAAATGGAACCTCATCCTCTTCTACAGAAAGACAATCATGTTCTTCCATTGATCCAAAAGGGCCTGCCAAATCACGATCTTCTTCGTTTTTGTTGTCCAGCATCGTAACTGTACCTTGATAGCGGACCACTACTTCGACAGTTTTTTGTTCTCGTCCCTCTTTATCAATCCACTTTCTGGTACGTATTCCCCCTTCAACAAAAACTTTTTTTCCTTTTTTAAAATAACGCTCAATAATAGAAGCCAGCTTAGGATTAAAAACAACAACTCTGTGCCACTCGGTAACACTTTTTACTTCTCCGTTCTTGTCTTTCCAACGCTCTGAAGTAGCAACAGAAAAATTAGCTACTTTGCTTCCATCAGGCATCAAACGAATTTCGGGGTCTTGTCCTAAATTTCCTATCAATATAATTTTATTTACACTCATCTATTTATCCTTCCTCTTACTTTATAGCTTGGAAGATCGTATATGATTTTACAATAAAAGTAAACTACAACTCGTAAAGTCTTATGGAGGAAAAATTTTTAAAAATACTAGATAGTGTCGTCACGAGAAAATCAACCAAAGAAAAAGGTATCTAATTTGAACAAAAGCAAGAAATGAAGAAGTATTTTTGCGTATAGTGTTGCAAGTTCTCTTTAGCGTTTCAGGTGAAGAAATGTATTTTCTACAAGATGGCCATACTCCCCCTCACTTTTTTGAAGGGTCTTAAAAAGATCCGAAAGAGAGGCTATTTTATTAAAAATAAACAACAATGTTTAATGCAAATGAACCTTCTGTACTTAGTATGATCGATCAGCGAAAGGTTCAGCATCCTGCGCTGATCCACAAGATGAACGCTCCACCTTCAATAAAATCCAAGCTTGAACGCGTCAGGCGTTTTTTTTAAAGGACAAGTTGATTGATTCTGGACTCTTCTCAAAAGCCTTGATATCAAGCATTTGG
>NZ_ARPM03000136.1 GCF_000388175.3 Holospora undulata HU1
TTTTCCAGCACGATCACAGACTTTAAAAATCCAAGCTTTAAAAATCCAAATTTTTGCTTCTTTTTTTAAATAATGCTAAAATTCATCGACTTCCATGACA
This sequence comes from Holospora undulata HU1, assembly GCF_000388175.3. Lineage (GTDB taxonomy): Bacteria > Pseudomonadota > Alphaproteobacteria > Holosporales > Holosporaceae > Holospora > Holospora undulata_A. The sequence goes on from NZ_ARPM03000136.1 coordinate 101, forward strand.
ATACCGTTGTCTTCTGGGTATAGCTCAATTTTGGCGCATAGCCTTGATTATAAGGTGCCCGCCCTCTTCAAAACAGCGGTGGCGCTGACACCAAAACGCTGAGCAATTCGCTTCATTGAAAGGCCGATTGCGTGTATAAAACGAGGGCTTTGAGCTTGTCTTTTTCGGGCACACCTTGTGAAATTTTTTCCATATTTTTACATTTGTACCGCTGCCCCCTCGAACGAAACCGCTTTTAAAGCGCTCCGAACATTTACAAAATTTACATAAAATTTTTTTTAGAGACTTTTAAAAAAGACTTCTTCTATCAATTCTAACAAAAAAGATATTTAGTTAAAAGCTTCAAAAATCGTAATTTGTTTTATTAGAAACAGAATAACATTTTAGCATTAACGCTCTAGGCGGTTTGTGGCCTATGTGAATTGGGGATTAATTTATCTAATCCATTAAAATTATTTTAATGGATAGAAAAAGTTTTGATTAAGGAGCTGCCCCTCGATTAAAGTTTGTAAAGATGGACAATACCAGTTTTCACAATCCTCATAGGATAAAAGAAAATTAATCGATTTTATTACGTAATTTTTATTTCATTATTTATACACATTGATAAAATTTTTCTATATGGTACAAATATTTTATCTTTAATCTTTAACTTTCCACATTCATCTATAAACATCAACTCAGAATTTACCATAAAAATCTTTTTGCCACGATAAGTTCAATCCACTCCTACTAAACACGAAAAGATCAAAAAGTCTACAAAGCATATTTTCTCTCTAACTGGTATCTTTTTTCGTTGTGTGGTAGTCTTAAGCGGGAATAATTTTATTTTTTGTTATGCACGGTATTTCTCATCAAACGCTTTCTGCAATTCTTGAACGCTATGAACGTCTAGAAAACGCGCTGCTAGAGGATCAGTTTTTACAAGATTCTATTAAATTGAACAAAGATTATGCGCGGATGACACCTCTTGTGGAGTGTGTTCGCAAGTGGTTTCAGATACAAAAAGAATATGACGACTTGCTAACGGTTCAAGATGAAAATGACGAAATGAAAGGAGTGATAGAGGAAGAAAAAAAAAAATTACGTCAATCCTTAGAAGCATTAGGTTATGAAATTCGCGTTCTTTTGCTCCCTAAAGATGAAGATGATGCTCGAGGAGCAATTTTAGAGATTCGCGCAGGAACGGGGGGAGAAGAGGCAGCATTGTTTGCAGCAGATTTAATGCGAATGTATATGCGTTACGGAGCATTACAAAAATGGCAGGTAGAGGTGTTGCATGTTCATCACAGCGATCACGCAGGTGTCAAAGATGCTGGGCTTTTGATTCAAGGCAAGGATGTATATGCTCAACTTAAATTTGAAGCAGGAGTGCATAGAGTACAGCGTGTACCAAAAACAGAAGCAAGTGGACGTATTCATACATCTGCTGCTACTGTTGCCGTTTTACCAGAAGTAGAAGATGTTGATATCGTTATTGACGAAAAAGATATTCGTATTGACGTGTTTCGCTCTAGCGGTCCGGGCGGACAATCTGTAAACACTACGGACAGCGCTGTACGTATTACGCATCTTCCTACCGGAATTGTGGTAAGTCAGCAAGATGAAAAATCTCAGCATAAAAATAAAGCAAAAGCGTTAAAAGTGTTGCGTTCTAGGCTGTATGATGCAAAAAAGCAAGAAGAAGAAATGAAAAGAAGTCAGTCTCGTCAACGTCAAGTGGGAAGAGGGGACAGATCAGAACGAATTCGCACTTACAATTTTCCTCAAGGACGTCTTACTGATCATCGCATTAAATTAACGCTTCACCAACTTCCTGAAATTTTGGAAGGAGACGGATTAAAAGAGGTTATTTCTGCTTTAATGACTTACGCAAGAGCAGAACAATTGGCAGAGCAAGAGACGAATTTTTCAGAAATTGCGTAACAAAAAAGTATAAGAGGAGCAATCAAAAAATACATTCAGTATAGTTAAAAGGAAAAAGAATTTTTCAAAGACGAACTGCAAAGTAAAATGAGTCTGCTACCATACTCGCCCTCACTTTTTTTCAGGTAGTTTAAAAGATCGCTAAAATCAAAGAATAAGAGTTTATCTTTGATCCACCTGAGTCCCCTTGTGTTCTTGTGTAAGACCCGTTATAGAAGCGTATAAAATAGCAACAGCGACAATGGTCATAAGTTTGGAAAGTCTTTCCAAATCTTTCATAGGGGGATTTTCAAGGGTAACCCCTTGCGTTTTCATAGTTCT
>NZ_ARPM03000135.1 GCF_000388175.3 Holospora undulata HU1
GAGCTTTGTTGAGAACCAGATACACTTTCTTCATCAGAGCTTTGTTGAGAACCAGATACACTTTCTTCATCGGAACTCATTTCTGAATCTTGCTGAAAATTAGACGATTCACCATGAAAATTTTTAGCAGTGCTTTCGAAAAAAAAGCCACTCAAAACATTTACTATTAGAATTAAAAAAATTTTTTTCATACTCAAAAAATAATTTATATTCCTCTTTTTGACTTTACTCTAATATAACCTTAATAAAATTTCAAGCTATACCCAATCAAATCGAAAGTGTTGGACTAATGCGTTAAAAATTGTCATTGACGCGGTCGACAAGATCCATGGCGGTGTTGTCATCACTGTCTCGTAATAATGAATAAACGCTTCCTGTTTGGCTGGCTCTGCCTTTGTGGACTGTGCTGCTGGATTTTAAATGAAAAATTATGGGCGTACAACGTCTTGCCTTGCGCAGTCATAGAGTTCAAGAACATGAGCCGCAAATATCGCTTGCTTTCATATACGTTATGGCTTTTCAAATGTGCGATAAGTTCTGCTGTTTGTGAAACATTCCGCTTGCTTACAGAGCCCCCCGCTTGACACTATTAACTTTTGATCTTCCTTATACTCCTCTACGATCTCAATCAGAAGAGCCTTAGCAATTTGACGATAGCTTCACCCTTTGTCGGATAACAAAACTGCCTTAATCCTATCTTCTACGCGTCAGCTCTTAACGCAACACGATCTTCTTCTGTCAGAAATCTTTGCATAAGAAAAATTATTAAACTTGTAAACAATTTCATTCAGCATGAGTATAAGAATCAGGATATTCTTTGATAACTTTCTTCAAAGCTTCGTTATCTGTTTTAATTGGTGGTTTATTATTCTTAGCTTAGGCTTTATTTATTTCTTCTATCTACTGAGAGTTGGTGTTGAAATCTTCAATATTTCGAAAAATTTACTATAGCTTTCTTCTTCTGATTAAAGCTTAAGTGTTTTTTTACGAAATTGAACAGAGAATGTCATGTTTTTATTTTTTTATCTATATTGCTCATATTCGTATTACTTTTTTAAAATGTTTTTTTTCAATATAACATAGAAAATATAAATTTTATTAGGGCCCGTCTTCAATTAAGCCAAACGACAAGTAAAACCAAGTGAATAGCACCTAGAAAATTGAAAGACGTTTTTTCATATCGCAAGGAAATGGCTTTGTTATTTCTTTCAGTTTAGCCAAGAAATTCTCCGATCAAAGACGGGATTTAAAAAGATATGTATCATAATTTGAAGGCCAAAAACGGGTTTTTTTAGGAGAGATCACGGCCTTGCCCCCCCCTTTTCTTTGAGTTTGCACTGCCCCCTTTCATCGGCATCATACGCTTTATCAGCAAATACCGCACCAGCCTTCACGAGGTGATCAGCGCCTTCCAAATTATGGGTCTGACCTTTTGTCAAGTGAAAAGCGACGGGATTTTTGGTGGGATTGCCTTGGGCATCACCGCTTGCTTGGATCTCAGCGCTCCCCCCCCCTCAACGTATAACGTCCTATTGAATACAAATTTATTTTGAATTTTCTATTAAATTCTCAAAAAACAACGAACTTAATTAAGGATAGACCGTAATAAAATTTTTGAGAAACAAAGTATAGAATAAAAGCAGAAACAAAGAAGGCTCTACATTTTTTTTATTTGAAACTTTAAAAAAATAATTTTTTTATCTTATTTTTACAAACTCAATAAGACTAGTGAAAAAACAAACTTATTTAAAGCTTTATCCAAAATTTTAAGCGCTATACTTATTGTGGAAAAAAAACTTATCCAGCACTCGCTTGAAAAATCGATCAAACGCAATGCCCAAGATAGACTGAAAAAGATTCCAAGGAAATAGTGCAAGTAACCCATACTGTTTGGCAACAAGCAAACTGGGGCTTAACAAAACACAGTGCACTGCTCCACAAGTTTCCAGAAAAAATAACGCACCTCCCCACTTGATCCACCCCGTCTTTTCTTTTTTGCAGCAATAACTTGCCCACAAGAGCGTGGGAATGATCCCCCAAAAATATCCTCCACAGGGACTAGAAAGAATTACAGGAGATATGGGGCAAATCCAGCCCCATCCGACAATTCCAAACAATGCCCACGTTAATATAAAACTTATCAACTTTTCTTCTTGAAAAAAATGGACCAAACTGACAGATACGAGATAAAACAAATTCCAAGCCAAAGGAGAAAAGGGAATTTGAGCCCAAAAAACGAAAGTAAACAAAGCCAAAACCTGAATGTAAGAAATACATATCCTAAAAATCAGTTGCATTAACTTCTTTATTCTTTAAGGTCTGGGGAAAAATACTTTTCTGCTCCCTTTAGTATTTCATAATTTTCTCCATTTAATAATTTATCTATTTCTTGCTGAATTCTACTTTTTTTTCGTTCTTGTCTAAGAAGAGCTCTAATTTCTGGATCCGAAGGACAAACTTGTTTTAGCTCTTTTTGTGTTTTTCTTCCTAACAAGACTACACATACTACCGCTCTTAGATTTTTTAACACATGAGGCCCTGATATCTGACCTTCAACGGTTTCAGAAAAAATTTTTAGTAAATCCGGTTCTAGCATATGCTCTGGAGTCCATTCCACAATTCCGGAATTTTTTTTACTATTACTTTGAGAAAATTGACTGGCAACTTGAGGAAAAGGAGCTCCCTGATCTAACATATCACGAATATTACTCATCTCTTTTAAGGCTTCTTCAGGATGTAGTTTGTAAAAAATTACAATTTCTCCATACCGAACGTGCTTAAGGGTAGAAGGACGATTATGCCAATTTTTTTTATAAGTTGCAACTTCTTCCTTGCTCACAAAAAAGTCTGATCCGTATCGCCCTTCTATGTAAGTATCCCAAGATAAATTAGCTTTTAATTGTTCTTTCACGATCTTTATTTCTTCTGGAAGCAAAGAAATAGAAGGATAAGATTTTTTTAAATCTTTAATCCAAAACTGATACATTCCTTCTAATTGTGGAGGAGAAATTTCTATCTTGTACTGCGCAGCAAGCGCTAATTGCAGACGTTCCATAAGAATTTGCCGAAAAATAGACGGTGCATACTGAAAAAAAGAGGATTGAGAAATAAATACCTGATGCATTTTCGGTAAGAATAAAAATCTAGCCCAAACATCTAATGTTGTAATGGGGCGTTTTTGAACGGTAGCCAAAACAAAGCAATCCATTTTATCGGCATTCACTAAGAATGGTGAAAAGATAGAAAACCCGAAAATAATTTTTAATAAAAACTTCTCTATATTTTTCTTAAAACACATTACTAAAAGAAACAAATCGCGAACAATTTCTAGTATCTCAAAAACTTAATATTTTTTCAAGAAGATTTCTAAATTTTTTATTGAGCCATGTGCTTTTTTGAAAAAGTTTCTCACAAAATATACCAAATCAAACTGAAAGTGTTGGACTAATGCGTTGAAAGCTGTCATTGACGCGCTCGATAAGATCCATGGCGATGTTGTCCCAGGTTTGGTCGAAAAAATGCAGCATACTCTTGAAAAACTCTTTGGCAGAGACGAAAAATCGATTATTGCGCACATGTTCATTCTTCGATGGGGTTCAGGTTGGGGAAGGTATAGGGAGGGCAAACAATGCACCTCAATCCCCCCTTTCTTTTGCTGCTTTTTGGGTGTCTTTACTTGTATTATAAGGTCCTTGATCCAAGATCAGGTGAGAATTGTTAGGCGCCTTTGGATAAGCGTCTTTCAGCTGATCAAAAAACGTCTTCAAGGTTTTTAAAGATACCACCCGTCAAATCCAATGCTCCCATCAGGTTCATGCGTATCATGGGGGTGCCTGACAGGTGATTTTCGTTGCCATTGTGGAGTACACGTCATCACAAAACAGGATGGGTTCATCCTTCGGCGGCGTTGTCATCACCGTTGAATAAAGGCTTCCCGCTTGGTTGCCTTTGCGGGCCGTGCTGCTGGCTTTTTAAATGAAAAATTATGAGCGCACAGCCACAACGTCTTGCCTTAAAGCGCAGCCATAGGGTTCAAGAACATAAGCGCAGATATCACTCACTTTCATATAAGTCGTGGCCCAAATGTGCGATAAGTTCCGCTGTTTGTGAAATATTTAGCTTACTTACAAAGCCCCCGCTTGACACCATTAACTTTTGATCTTCCTTATACCTCTTTATATGACGACTGATCGTCAATCAGAAGGGCCCCAGAAATTTGAGACGATAGCTCCGCTCCACCCTTTGTCGGATAACAAAACTGCCTTAATCCTATCTTCTACGCATCGGTTCTTTTCTTGCCGATGCTGCGTTCTTAACGCAACACGATCTTCTTCTTTCAGAAAACTTTGCATAAGAAAAATTATTAACACATAAAATTAAACTTTTAAACAATTTTATTCAGCATGAGTGTATTATCAAAAATTTTTTTTTTGACACGTCTTTTCTTCAATTATTTATTAATTGAAGAAAAATAAATAATTTATTTGAATATTGAAAAATTTTCTCTAACAATAAAACAACGCCATATTCAAAGATTAATCATGTGCACCTTTTATACTAAAATATATAAAACCACTTCAAATACTAGTCTGAACTCAACTTAATCCACAAAAAACACAAGACTAATTACGAAAATAATCATCGTATTGGAATTTTCGAATAGAAAAAAAGAAATTAGTATCGTTTTCAGAACAAAAAATCCATTTTTTTGGATGAAAAAAAGAATATTTATATCCCTGTTCTGTCCATCCACAGCATCCAAAATCCCGGAACACCTCTTGCAGTTCCTCTGGTTTAATAAAGCGATGCCAACTGTGTGTTCCAGGAGCAACCCATTGAAGAATGTATTCTCCAGCTAAAATCGCTTTAAAATATGAACGCGTCGTCCTGTTAATCGTCGATCCTATAAGATACCCTCCGGGTGCTAACAACGGAATCCAATACTTTATCGTATCGTAAAGGTGATCGACGTGCTCTAAAACTTCCATAAACAACAAAACATCAAAGTAACGATGCTGATTATAAAAATATTCTGGAAACTCATAGGAAATTTGTGCGTGGGAAAAACGCGCGTGAGCACGCGCCTGCCTTAAACTGTCTGCACACACATCAGTACCTGAAACAAGAGCGCCTCTTTTCCAGAGCTCCTCACTAAAAACACCTCCGCCACAGCCAACATCTAAGATCTTTTTCCCATAAAGAGAAAAAAAACTCTCTAAAAACCCAATACGCAAAAAAGATAGTTCATGCAAACACCGAGCAGGACCGGTAGGGTCCCACCAATTTTTAATCATTGATTAAGCCTATCGAATTTTCAAAGCCATTAAAGACGCAATCCCTAACAAACAAGAAATAATCCAAAATCGCATAACAATAGTAGACTCAGACCATCCACGCTTTTCAAAATGATGATGTAAAGGTGCCATCAAAAATATGCGCCGCTTTGTGCGCTTAAAATAAATCACTTGAATCACTACAGAAAATGTTTCAACAACAAAGACTCCTCCCACAATCCCTAACAATAACTCTTGTTTAATAAAAAGAGCAATTGCAGCCAAGGTTCCGCCCAACGCTAAGGCTCCCATATCTCCCATAATAATCATGGCAGGGGGGGCGTTATACCACAAAAACCCCAATCCCGAACCTAGCAATGCAGCGCAACATACTGAAAGCTCTCCTGTCATAGGTACGTGGGGGATTTTTAAATAAGAAGAAAAAATTGAGTGACCAGAAACATAACAAAAAATTCCTAGAACTACACAGGTCACCATCACAGGTCCAATTGCTAATCCGTCTAACCCATCTGTTAAATTAACGGCGTTAGATGCGCCTGTTACCACCAAAGCAGCCCAAAAAGGGTAAAGCCACCCTAAATTAATAACAAAGTTTTTTAAAAACGGCAAATAAACTCCTGTTAATACTGTATCGGTTGTACAATTTAAACGGCACAAAGCCCAAGACGCCCCAAGAGCCCCAAAAATTCCGATAATCACTTGAAATATTATTTTTTTTTTTCCACTCAAGCCCGCACTATTTTGGTAAACAATTTTTAATATATCATCTAAAAATCCTAAAAAACTTAAAGATAAAAAAGTAAAAGCACAAAGCCATACATAAGGACTAGACCAATCGCACCACAATATAATACTTCCTAAAAATCCCAATAAAAGCATCCCCCCCCCCATTGTGGGAGTATTCTTTTTATAAAGCAGATGTGTTTCAGGGCCATCAAGACGAATAGGCTGCCCCCCTTTTTGCATATTTTTCATCCAACGAATGAAAGGCTTTCCAACCAAAAATACAATAAAAAAACTGCTCATCAACGCCCCAATAGATCGAAAGGTTAGATAGCGAAATAAGTTGAAAAAAGACGCATAGTAAGTCATGTGACTCAAATAAAACAACATAATAAAGCTTAAAATTAAATTTTAAAGGGAATGAAAACAATTATACTATGACTTTGTTATCTTTTACAATACAATGTTTTTTAAAATCTAAGCCCCTGTCTTCACAGTTCGCATAACACTTTCATAAAACGAACAACCGCAACAGTTTTAAGACGCAATACTACGTCTTTTTTTGTTTCTGTAATTACTGTGCAGATAATTTATGTCTATTATTTTTTTTGTAAAAATTTTATATTTTTTTGATAAAATAAAAAATATAAAAATTAGCTTATTATAAACATGCTAAACAAATTTTTTTTTTATTTCTGTGTTTTTTCTGTTAAGCGCAAATACAGAAATCTATGCAGGTCTTTATGAAGATCTTAATAAAATTAAGCAATCACGTTTTGGACCGGACGATCTTGAAACTGCATACAAAAAAAAAGAACAAGTCCCCCACTCTAGCTTCGGAGCATTAATCTCACAAAATTTAGATTTTTTTAATAGAATTGTTTTAGAGTTTAAAATTTTTTTAAGTGAAATAATTGAAAATAAGCCGAACTTTAAAAATCTTTTAAATAAAATAACTGAACAAAAAAATCAAGAAAAAGAAATTCCTTTAGAAATTCGAATGCTCTTAGCAAAATAATTGCGCTTATTATTTTATCAAATATATGAAAGCTACTTATTCTACGCGTATATTAAATATGGGCAGTGCCTTATCGAACATGAATGCTGCCTCGCCTAATTATAAAGAGCCTAGATATGCGCATTTTGAGGGTGAAAAACGAAAAGAACTTATTGAAAAATATAAAAAAGAATCAATGGAAAAATCAAAAGAGTATGAATTTCAGATGGCAACGCTTATAAAATCTATGCCTGATATGGAAGATAAAATAAAACAAGCCTTAGAAAAGTATCAGTTAGCTATTCCTTTTGAAAAATTTTGGGATCATGTTAAAGCTATATACTATAAAAATCTTAGAAATGTACTTTTAAACGACTATTTAGAATACTACGGGAAAAATTTTTTGAATGGCGAGAGGATTACTGTTTATCTAGATCTGTCTGAAGAAGATAAATTTTTTAGAGGGGTTAAAATAGAAGAAAAAGAAAAAGAAATTAGAAAAATTGTTTCTGAACCAGAGGGAGACAGTATTAAAAAATTTTTTAAATCTATAAAAGATAAACTGACTTAGTTCTTTATTTTGTTTGCCAACATATTCGTTAAAAGGGGTGATAAATAATTGGTATAGCGCATTTATTGTCTAAAAATCCTAAATATAAAAAAGTACAAACACAAAACGATACATAGGAAGAAAACCAATCGCACCACAATATAATACTTCCTAAAAATCCCAATAAAAGCATCCCCCCCATTGTGGGAGTATTCTTTTTATAAAGCAGATGTGTTTCAGGGCCATCAAGACGAATAGGCTGCCCCCCCTTTTTGCATATTTTTCATCCAACGAATGAAAGGCTTTCCAACCAAAAATACAATAAAAAAACTGCTCATCAACGCCCCAATAGATCGAAAGGTTAGATAGCGAAATAAGTTGAAAAAAGACGCATAGTAAGTCATGTGACTCAAATAAAACAACATAATAAAGCTTAAAATTAAATTTTAAAGGGAATGAAAACAATTATACTATGACTTTGTTATCTTTTACAATACAATGTTTTTTAAAATCCAAGCCCCTGTCTTCACTGTTATAGTAATTTAGGTTGAATTAGGTGCAATTAAAGGAAAATGACAAAGAGCTACAGCAACGATTTAAGACAAAAGGGAATAGAATATTTAGATGAGGGGGGGGCGGGTATATTGGTATCAGCAATAGGAAGGTGGCATAGAAAATACAGACAAGAAGGCAGTTATTTTCCTAAAAAGTGTGGTGGCTCAGAAAAAAAGATTGACTTAGAAAAGCTTGAAGAGAACGTACAGAAACTGGGGCAAAAAAAGTGAAAAGTTGGTTGGTAAAAAGAGTGAGCAATAGTATTAAAGAACAAATACTATTGCCGGTTTGGTTAATAACACGCCGATAGCACCAATGAGGTTTAAGGGCTCTTGCGACACATTATTATTCCAAGCTTGGGTAGATTTCTGATCAAGGAACCAAGGCCTGGTCAAGGTGTTATTATGAACAATGTCTCTTTTCATAAATCCAAGAGAAGTAGAGAATGAATAGAATCTGTAAAATGCGGTATAATTTTTCTACCTCCTTACTCTTGTGATTTGAATCCAATAGAGAAAATCTGGGCTAATATGAAGAGGGGGCAATATACTAAATTTTAACGCTCTATTCGACGCTATTTCGTGGTTCTTTAAAAAATCTAATCCAACCTATATTACTATAACACAAGCAAAGACACCCAAAAAGCAGCGAAAAAAGGGGGATTGAGGTGCATTATTTGCCCCTACACAAGCCCCAACCTGAACCCCATCGAAGAATGAACATGTGCGCAATAATCGATTTTTCGTCTCTGCCAAAGAATTTCGCGAGAATATGCTGCATTTTTTCGACCAAACTTGGGACAACATCGCTATGGATCTTGTCGACTGCGTCAATAAAACCTTTCAACGAATTAGTCCAAAACTTTCAGTTTGATTTGGTATATCTACTTTTAACCATTCCAAGATTTGCTTTATTTGCGTAGCGTTAAGTTTGTTTTTCCTTTTGCGCTTTGCAGATGCGTTAAGTCTTTCTATCGAGCCAGCTTGATCCACGAAGCCAAAGTGGTTCTAGTTATATTGCAAATCTTTGCAACTTGACTAATGCTATAAGTCCTATCTGCAATTGCCTCTGCTAATTTACGTGATATTCGTGCAGCTTTACCAATCTCCCTAAGCTAATATTTTACTTCTTCTGCGACCTGCGCGGTTGATAATTTTGATGCGGATGCCATTCTATTTAAGCTGTTTGTTATACACCTGTTATATACTTCTCCTTTTCTTAAAAGGCAATCATTATATGCTTATTTAGCAATGGGAATTGGTATTATATTATCTAACTCACCCCACTTAAGGCGGTTTAAAGTCTTTTATTACTCCAAATCATAGTAGTTGCGCCATTAAAATTAATGAAAACACAACATCAGCTGATGTAAAAAAATCAACTCTGCTGCAAATTCTGAAATCACTCCAAGACAAGGTTCAAACGCATTACCAATAAAAAAACCGAAAGCAGAGTTAATAAGCAAAAAGTTAAAAGATAAAGAAAGGTTAAAAAGGGAAATTTTAAAAGATAATCTTTATATAGTTCTTCCTTCAATTAGAGAATTTCTTGACAAATCTGATAATCAAAGTTTTAGCTCATCGATTTCTTAGAGCGATTCTGATAGTGGCTTTGATAAAAACGAGAACATTCTTCTCTTTGCCCCCTTAGGCAATGTAAAATCTACCATTACCCCAAGCAAAAGTCCAAAAATACTGCCAATAAAAGAACAAGACTAGGGATTAAGAAATCAACCGTTAAAGAAAAATCTTAGCAAAATTAAAAATTTTCTTTTTTAAAATATATTTTTAAATAAAAAAAATGAAACGCTATTGTAAAACTAATAAAGTGACAATGCAAATAAAAAAATACTATTTTTTAAAAACAAAACTTTGCCTTTAACAATTTCAACGATGCATCAGGTTATAATCGAAAAAATAAAAAAATCGACCTTGGAAAACAACTTACCTAAAACAGAAGCACTCCCTCACAAAAAAATACCAAATAAAGAATTTTTTTAGGATCAGCAAACAAAGAAAAAGAGCTAAAATGTCTAAAAAGAATTTTAAAACTCTTATTTCTGTACGATTTTTTAAAACGTAAAGATTTATTTAGCACTAAACATATAGCTTAACGTCATTAAGAAAAGATTATTATTTGTTTTAAGTATAGGCGTGCCGTAGGGACGCGTCTTATTAGGAACAATATCAGAAATTTTGTTCCAAGTCTTCTTGTTTAACCATTGACGCTGGTACTCTACCCCCAAAGAAATACGTTGCGTAAAAGCATATCGAGTGCCAACCGACATTATCGGCCCCCAAACCATTTTGGATACACCACCAGAAGATTTTCCTGAATCATTAATACAGCACAATTTTTGCCCTTGAAAAGAAATCCCCGGTCCTAAAAAAAGTTGTACTCTATTTGCAACAAGATAGCCAAATTCAAAAATGAGAGCACTAAACCACTGATTTCTCAGAATAAAGTTCGTTATTTTTTGATCTTCAACTAATGCAAAATCTGAGATAAAATAAGACTCGTTATCAAGAACAGTCTCCCGATACATATTTCCAGTCTTGTACCCCATTTTAGAAGAAGCTCCGTTAAATCCCAATATCCAGCGCGCCCCCATGGTGTAGAGATCAAGATTTTTTTGAGCTAAAACTCCAATATTCCAAGAAACCCCACAACCATTCTTTACTGATCCAGACCCAGTAAAATCCACCCATTCATCAGGAGATCCTATCAAATGTTCAAAAGTAGGCCCATTTGCGATTTTGATTTTGGACCTGTACCCGTTTTGAGGAATTACACCAAGTCCTGCTGCATCCTTTGCTCTTAAAGAAGCTGAAGAAAAACCAAGCCCTGCGCTAACTGCTATTCCCGACTGGAACACAGAAAAAACCTGATTTCCCTGTGTCGCCCTTGCACTAACCCCCACTAAAAAAAAAGGCAATGTTAACCTAAAAATTCTATTCATTTCCTATACGATCCATTAATCAATACCCATAAATTATGTCATAAAAACGAAAAACTGCTTAGAAGATTATCCGAAATTTGAGTAATATTTTTTAGATAGTGTTGTTTAGCAACATTTTTATCGTGGTGTAAATCTAGATAGTGATGAAGCATCTTTTGTTCGCTTTATAGAACAATGTATTGTCCAGCGTTTGAATGAAGGGCGGCGCAATATGTTTGGAAAACTTGCTATTTCAAGTTTTTCAAAAAACAACTTATAACACTTATAACAATTAACAAATGTTTATAAAAAACTCCACTGCCGCTACACGACATTATCTTACTGATACTCTTGAATACATAAAGGCACCATAAAATCAATAAAATAACTAGATCAATGAAATAATCTTCCAGTATGCTTTTCATGAGCCCCAAGAATTCGAGCAACACAAAAAATATCTACACACGTCAAAATATCTTTTAGAGTACAACATTGCAAAATAATTATGCTGAAAAATATCAATTTTTTGAAACCAATACATTGATACTATATTACGAGCAGTAACCTTGTGTGCCCATATCTCTTGAATACAATGTAAAAAATGTTGACCTATTTTAAATCTTGTGTCATTCTGAAAGTGCGCATTATAAGATTATGGTGTTTTTTTTTGAATTTTCCTCTCTCTTTTTCTCAAGAAAGCTCTTTTTTTTCAGAAGAGGCGTTAAGACAGGACGTTTTTTCTCCCTCGAAGGCAGGCTATCTAAAAATGCTCGAAACGCTTCAGGTTCCTGTTCCTCCATTTTTTTTAATTCCCTACTTGCACCCTTTTTCTCTTGAGGGGCTTCAAGAAGAATTGCTTAGGTTACAAATAAAATCTGGAAAGGTGTGGAATGATCAAGAAACTGGGCAAAGTGGACTTTTTGTTTCTGTGCGTTCCAGTTTTAAAGTTTCTATGCCAGGAATGCTCGATTCTTTGCTTAATGTTGGACTAACATTCAATCATGCCTTAAAGGCAAACAAAGAGTATTTATGGCGCAGCTATATAAAGTTGATATGTCATTATGGAAAATTAGTAGAACAAATTGACGAGACGGTTTTTCCAAAAATTTCCAAAACCGCAACCCGTGAAGAAGCTATTGAATTCGAGAGAATATTTCAAGAACACGCTGGGTATAGTTTTCCTCAAGATGCCAATGAACAATTAATTAAAGCTATAAACATGGTAAGAAATAGCTGGAACAATTCAAGGGCCCAATCGTATCGGTTACATGAAAAAATTAGTTCCAGTTCCGGAGTAGACGTAGTTATTCAGGTTATGGTATTTGGAAATTTCAACCAATTTAGCGGAACAGGAATATTGTTCACTCAAAATCCCTCTACGGGAAAAAAAGAATTTTTTGGAGAATATTCCATTCAGGCACAAGGCGAAGATATCGTCTCAGGGGGAATGACTCCAGGGCCGCTCTCACTGCTGGAAACTCATTTGCCGTGCGCCTATAAAACTTTAAAAGATATTGCTGAAAAAATAGATAATTTTTTTGTAGATATGCAAGATATTGAGTTTACAATAGAACAGAAAAAAGTTTGGATTTTGCAAACACGTCCAGGAAAGCGCACAAAAACAGCAGAACTGCGGATACTTTCTAGGTATGTTGCAGAAGGAGTTTTAAGCATGCAGGATGCACTAAAGCGTCTTTCTTTAAACGGGTTAGAACAAGTCTATCATTCGTATTTGGAAAATCTTGAAGGACTCGAAAATTTAGGAAAAGGGCTAGGCGCTTCTCCTGGAGCAATTTTTGGTATCCTTGCAATTCGTCAAGAAACTGTTGATTTTTTGGCAAGCAGTGGAAGAAATATCATTTTTGCAGCTCAAGAGACCCATTGTGACGATGTTGCTTGCATCTTAAAGGCATCTGGAGTAATAACCGCCACAGGAGGAATGACTTGTCACGGTGCAGTAGTAACCAGGGGATTAGGAAAGCCTTGCGTAACCTCTGTACAAGAGCTAAAAGTACATTGTGATTCTATAGAAGTTTGCGGTCAATTTTTTCCTGAGGGAACTTTATTGACAATAGATGGAACGACGGGAAATATATGGAAAGGAAGGGGCGCACTAAAAGTACCTGAAAAATGTGAAGAGCTAGAGGAATTTTTAGAGTTTTCGCACCGTGTCAGTGCAATAAAGGTTTATGCGAATGCAGACACATTAGAGGATTGGAATGCCGCTCTTGCCTTTAATCCTGAAGGAATCGGCTTATGCCGAAGCGAACATATGTTTTTCAAAAACACTCACTTACCTTGGTTTCAGGGATGGATATTGGGGCTTCAAGAAGATCTATGTTTTTCCCGTATTAGTGCCTTGCAAGAAGAAGATTACACTACTCTGCTAAAGCAGCTAAATGGTAAGCGTTTGACTGTGCGTTTGCTGGACCCCCCTCTTCATGAATTTTTGCCTTGCACTTTTGAAGCAGAGAAAACGCTTTCTCATCAGTTAGAAGTTTCTTTGGAAAAAATAAAAGAATTAGCGAGCGGACTCAAGGAAAATAATCCTATGCTGGGAAAAAGAGGTGCTCGTCTTGGTATATTGCGTCCCGAAATTTATGATCTTCAAGTTCAATCTCTCTTTAAAGCTGCAGAGCGAGTGCATAAAGAGGGAATTCCCGTAGATCTGGGGATTATGATTCCTTTCGTGACCGTCCCTGAGGAATTTACAATGATCAAAAAACGCATTCTTCAACGGGCAATTTGGCACGATCTTACAGGAGTAATTTGGAACGTGGGAGTAATGATCGAAATTCCAAGCAGTGCACTTCAAGCATCCTTTTTTGCTCAAGAAGCGGACTTTATATGTTTTGGAACGAACGATTTAACCCAAATGATTTTGGGCTTATCCAGAGATGATACAGCGTACATGATAGAAAAGTATCAGTCTTTGGGAATTTTCTCTAAGGATCCGTTTCAAAGCATCCATGAATCTTCCGTAGGAAAAATACTATCTTTTGCTTGCGAAACTATTCTAAAAATCAATCCGAACATATCATTATCTGTGTGCGGAGAGCACGCAGGAGATCCGGAAAGCATTGACTTTTTTTATTCTCTTGGAATTAGGGGAGTTTCTTGTTCTGCATACCGGGGTTTTAAAGCTAAACTTGCTTGTGCCAAGGTGACGTTAGAAAAAGATTCTTTTCTGGACTCTTCTTCTCTTAAAAATCGTCAAATCGCTTAGATTAATGGGGGGGGGAACGCTTAATATTTCAGGCTAAAAATAAACTTTCCAATTCGGATCTAAAAAATTTAGCAGACTTCAAGAAAAAACTTATTGTTTGAGAGAGAACTTAAAAAACAGCAAAAGCGAAATCTAACCCCAGCAACAATGAAGCTTAATTCATTGTTTTATGTTACAGAATTTTGGTTCAAATTAAGCATTTAAGAAATCAGTACTGATTCCGAAAAGTCCATTAAAATTTAGGGCCCGTCCTCAATCGAGTTGATTTTTTTCGTTATTTTTTGAAAATTTAATAGAAAATTCAAAAGATGATTTTTATTCAATAAGACGTTATAGTAATTTAGGTTAAATTAGATATTTTAAAGAACCACGAAATAGACCACGAAATAGCATCGAATAGAGCGTTGAAATTTAGTATATTGTCCACCTCTCTTCATATTAGCCGAGAATTTCTCTATTGGATTCAAATCAGAAGAGTAAGGAGGTAGAAAAATTGTACTGCATTTTACAGATTCTATTAATTCTCTACTTCTTTTTATGAAAAGAGATATTATCCATAATCGCACCTTGACCAAGCTTTAGTTCCTTGATCAGAAATACCCAAGCTTGGAATAATACTGTGTTTCAAGATCTGTTAAACCCCATTGGTGCTATGGGCTTTTTATTAACCAAACCGGCAATACTATTAGTTCTTTGATCCCACTCTTTTTGCCAACCAACTTTTCACTGTTTCCGCCCCAACCTTCTGTCTTTACACAAGCCATATCAATGCCGCTTTCATCAATATATACAAGACTTGGATACGCTATATCTTTCTTTGATCGATTCTTTATACTGACTTCGCTTTTCTTTGCTTGCTTTCGCGTACGAAAAATCTTTTTTTAAGCTACAAGCCTAATCTTTTTAATCAGTACCTGATTATACCCCAAATTCTTGAGCAGCTTTTTTCAAGGGCATATCTTGGGTTGCTTTGATGCTTTTTTCGAGCTTTTCTAAGTCAATCTTTTTTTCTGAGCCACCACACCTCTTAGGAAAATAACTGCCTTCTTGTCTGTATTTTCTATTCCATCTGCCTATCACTGATACACTTATTTTAAATCGTTGCGATGCCTCAATATACCCGACCCCTCATCTAAATATTCTATTCCTCTTTGTCTTAAATCGTTGGTGTAGCTCTTTGTCATTTTCCTTTAATTGCACCTAATTCAACCTAAATTACTATAGTTTCTTTTATGAAATGTAGAATTATCCACGACAAAGACACCTTTTTCATAGATAGGAGCAAAATATTTTCTACGTGGAAGTGGATACGTCAGTCTTCACCGAGATTAACCTATACATTTTTTCGATAATTTTGTGGCTTTAATTTCTTCTTCAGTAAGAATCTTTTTTAAATTTTTTCAAAGAATCTTATTTCTTATTGTTGAAGTTTAAGTGCCTTTCTGAAAAACTATGTTGAACGTATCCCCCCTGCGAACTATACACGATTACTTGCTACTATTTATCGCTTTTGCATCGGATCAACTACAAAGATCTTTTTTTCAAAGATTTAATCTTTTTTGCCCCCTTTCTTATATTTCTCAAATCG
This sequence comes from Holospora undulata HU1, assembly GCF_000388175.3. Lineage (GTDB taxonomy): Bacteria > Pseudomonadota > Alphaproteobacteria > Holosporales > Holosporaceae > Holospora > Holospora undulata_A. Next base: position 15,872 of record NZ_ARPM03000135.1, read on the forward strand.
AATCGATGCTTTTTTTTTACAACAGAAGTATGACTGCATTCCTTAGATGGAAATCTCCATGGGCGTTTTTCATCTGACAAAATTCCTGGAATCCATCCGTTTCCTTTTTGGTAAAAAGTAATCGCGTTTGGATACTGAATTTTTAGTCTTCTTCCTGTTTCAAACAATTCTTTAATGGAAGGATTCTGAAGATCTTTTTCTTTACAAGTATGAGAAAGGTTTAAAATTCGCGCCCATTGAGAAATTACGTACCTTCCTTTTCGAGTTTGAGAAATCCAAAGAGTACTCGTTTCTTCTTGAACTACCCCCATATATTCTTGAGTGACTAAAATTTTTGGAATAAAAGCCCAATATCGCGCGATCCCAGTAAAAACACCAAGGCCACCTATTCCCCACCATCGCCAATTCTTTTTCCATACCAACCACCAAAAAACACAAAACACCTGGGCAAAAAAAATCCACTGACTGTACATCGGGCAGTAAAATAGTAAAAAATTTAAATAATGTGTGGAGCTTTGAGCAATATTGACTAATCCTTTTAACGTTAATCCCCATAAAAAAAATGCTTCTTTTGAATACGGAGTTAATAAAGAAAGTAGTGCAATTAGCCCTACGGGCATAACGCAAAAACTCGTCCAACTTACAGCAAATATATTACTGATAATACTTTGAAAAGAATACTGATGAAAATAAAATGCAATCCAAGGAAGTGTAGAACAAGTAGCTGCAATTGTAGTTACGTTCATCATTAAAAAATTTTTTTTCCAACGTCTCCAAACTGGGGAACGTTTTTCTGAAAAAGCGTTCCTCAAAAATTCACCAGGAACAGTCATCAAACTGGCCGTTGCAATAAAAGAAAGCTGGAAACTTAAACTAAAACAAGCATGAGGTTCTGTCAATAAGATCCCTGAACCACATAAGGATAACATTCTTATTGAAGATGGCCAACGATTTAAAAACATTCCCGTTAACGTTCCTGCCATCAAAATAAACGATCGCTGCACTGGATACCCTGCCCCAGAAATGCACGCGTACATTCCTCCTGCAATTAAAGAACATATTCCTGCCAGACTTTGCAAACTTATAATTAATCCTAATTTTGGAATCCCCTGAAGCAGCCATTTAAAGATAAAGAAACAAATTGCAGCTACAATAGATAGGTGAAGTCCGGATATAGCAAGAATATGCGACAGCCCAGAGATAGAAAAATCATCACGCAGTTTTAAAGGAAGAGCAGTTTTATCACCGGTAACTAGAGCACTTCCCACAGCTCCTAGCGGATAAGGTAACTTTTCATGGAAGGTTTTTGTTAGATAGTGTCGAAAACGAGTTAAAAATCCACGCTTTCCAGAAACAACTTGGACTGGTGAAATACTAAATCCGTACCCAGAAACACCTTGAAAAAACTGATGAAATTGAGCGTCATACCCACCAGGGACCAATGGTTTAGCCCAAGGTATCAATTTTACCTTAGCCTTAATCCAGTCTCCTGGAGTAATATTTTTTTCACAAAGCGTTCTTATTCCCAACCGAATACAAGGCAAAGATAGGCCCCCTTTAGAAGACTGTAACTCTTTTATCCACACTCTTGGGTAAATTTTTCCAGAATTAGAGGCAGTATGATCCATAGAAACAACCTTTCCTTTTATCCAAAAAGGACCTAGTTCTTTTTTAAGCAAAGTGTTGCGTGGATAAACAGAGATTCTTAAAAATCCAACAGAAAAACATAGCACTGCCCAATATAAAGCTCTAAGAACGATACGATCTTCTCGTAAAAGTTTAAAAACACTTCCAAATAGCCCGATGAATATCAAACAATACGTTTTTATTTTTGGTTCATAGGTAAGAGATGTATACCCATAAATCCCCATTGCAATTCCAAAAGGCATCCATAAAATATGCCTCTCTTGCTCTTGAATGAATTTTAGGTGAAGAGAAACAAGAAATTTTTTAAATTTTTTTGATACGTAAATGAAAAATATTTTAACATGTGCAAAAACTCGATATGGAAAATGTCGAACAAAGAGCACTTTTTATCATTCCTATTTTATTTAAAATTTCTCGTAGGTTTTAGAAAAATCTTGTTCTCACCCAAAGTTTATACCGTTTGCAGCTTAGAAACATCCCTAAAGCACCTAAGCACACAATGTTCGTGCTTTCATGATAAGATCTCCCAAAGCTTGAGAACTTAGCCCGTGACGCACTCCCTTCAAGTAATCTTCTAGCTCTTCCAGACTTAATTCAGAAAAATCTTTTAACGTTAAAATTTTGTTAGCTACCAATGCCTCCAGCATATATGGACTGCAGAGCTCCATTAATTTTGGATCTCCTTGGTGTGCAACAAACATATTTCTATGATTCTTTTCTTCTTCTTCTAAGGCTTCTAACGCTCTTGCACGAAGCTCTTGTGCAATTTCCAAAGTGAACCCTTCTAACTGCATAAGCTCTTCTTGAGAGGTAAATACAATATCTTGCAAAGATTCAAATCCTTGAAGAACCAAAAAATGCGCCAAAAATTCATCCAGGTCAAGACGCTGAACAAAAAGCCCCATACGCTCTTGAAGATCCTGAGAGCGCTTTTTCTGTTCTTCAGAAGCGCTCATGATATTAATATTAGTTCCTGTTAATTTACAAACCAATGAAACGTTTTGCCCTTCTCTTCCGATAGCAAGATTTTTTTGTCCATCAGGAACAACCACTGTGTACTGATTGGTTCCTTTTTCCACCACAACCTTAAGAACTTCTACGGAAGACAGCGCATTGACGATAAACTCCGGCGTTTCTTGAGACCACAATACAACATCTATTTGCTCTCCCTTTAATTCTTCTTGAATTGCTTTAACACGATTTCCGCGAATTCCCACACAAGTCCCTACAGGAGAAAAATTCCTCCCCTTGCTGGTAAAATTATAAGCAAAAACCGCAACTTTTGCTCTACTTCCTGGGTCTCTCACAACCCCTTTGATTTCAATCAGCCCCTGAGCGATTTCATCTACCTCTCTTACAAAAAGCTCGTGAAGAAAGCCTGAATGCGTCCGGGAAAGAAAAATTTGAGGTCCTTTCTGCTCTCTACGCACCGCATAGATATAAGCTTTTAAGCGATCATTGATGCTATAATTTTCCCATTTTAAAAGCTCGCTCCGAAGAATTATCCCCTCTGCGCGCCCCAAATCAACAACAACGTTGCGACCTTCAAGACGTTTTACTGTAACGCTAACCATTTCCCCAACACGAGACTTAAATTCTTCGTACTGAGCTTTTCGTTCCATCTCTTGAGTTTCATGCTGCAACGTCTTAAGAATACTAGATACTTCAGAACGAGAAAATTCTAATAAAGGCAAAGATTCTACCCACTCTCCATCAACAATTTTTCCTTTAGCGTTTAAAGTATCTTTTGAATGAATTTGCTTAAAAGGACATGTCACTTCATCAGTAATCAAACGATGTCGTGTAAGGTTAATATCTCCAGTTTCTGGGTGAATAGAAACTCGAATATCGTTTCGAGTTCCATAATGCTTTGAATATATTTTAGAAAAAGCCAACTCAAAGATGGATAACAACGCTTCTTTATCTAAAAATTTTTCTTTTGCTAACCCTTCTATTTCTTTCAGCAACACTGGACCGATATTATACACACTCATTCTTCTGTCTCCTTTTGATTCTCAAATTTGTACACGAGTTTACAAAATTTAATAGAAGACCACTCTACAGAAAGGATATCGTCTTGGCTTAGCGCTAAAACAATACCACTTCCCAGCACGTTTTGAAGTACGCCTTCATATTTTTGACCTTTTCCTCCTTGGATTCCCACCAATATATGCGTACCTATATACCTTTTGTAATGATCTGGAGTCACCAAAGGACGTTCCACCCCAGGAGAACTAACTTCCAAAATTTGCTGATCCGTTAAGAGCCCCTTGCTTCTTAAAATCGGCTCTATTTCCGCAGAAAGTTTGACGCACTCTTCTATAGAAAGCGTAAGCGTTTTCTTATGCTCAATCATCACGCATAAGTCAGACTCTTTCTTGGATTGCAAAGTAACCTGCACCAAACTATATTCCTTATCTTCTAGATAGGAACTTAAAGTATTCCAAATTAGTTCTCGATTCATTATATAAAAAAAGGGGATATAGCCGCCCTTTCCTGAAAACCTCACATTATTCATATATTTTTTTATTATAAAAAAATATTGCTTTTTTTTCAAGCCTTTATTTTTAGTATAAGCAAAAAAATAAAAAAACTAAAAAGTCAAAAATACAAAAAAAATATTAAAAATTTAATAAATATTGAGAATGTAATTTTTGTTTTAAAAATAATTATATTGTGTAAGAATCAATTATAAAGTTCGAAAAAATAATAGCCCTATTCGGAAACTATCATTTAGGTAACTCCATATTGTAAATAGCAGAGATGAGGGGGAATCTTAGCCCAAATCTTTTTCGTCTATTTCTATATTTATCTGCTATAGCAATCTAGGTTGAATTAGATATTTTAAAGAACCACGAAATAGCATCAAATAGAGCATTGAAATTTAGTATATTGTCCCC
>NZ_ARPM03000134.1 GCF_000388175.3 Holospora undulata HU1
ATCAAAAAACGTCTTCAAGGTTTTTAAGGATACCACCCGTTCAATCCAAGGCTCCCATCAGGTTCATGCGAGTAGGCTGTCATGGGCAATGGGGGTGCCTGACAGGTGATTTTCGTTTCCATGGTGGGGGGCACGCCATCACCAAACATCCGGCGGTGTTGTCATCACCGTTGAATAAAGGGGCTTCCTACTTGGCTGCCTTTTCTGGCCATGCTGCTGGCTTTTTAAATGAAAAGTTATAGGCGTGCAACGTCTTGCCTTGAATCGTATACGCAATGCCTCAAGAAAGCGCAGATATCACTCACTTTCATATACGTTTGGCTTTCCAAATGTGCGATAAGTTCCGCTGTTTGTGAAACTTCAGCTTGCTCACAGAGCCCTCACTTTACACCATTAACTTTTGATCTTCCTCATACTTCTCTACGATCGTCAATCAGAAGAGCCTTAGCAATTTGACGATAGCTTCACCCTTTGTCAGATCACAAAACTGCCTTAATCCTATCTTTTACGCGTAGGTTCTTTTCTTGCTGATGCTGCATTCTTAACGCAACACGATCTTCTTCTTTCAGAAATCTTTGCATAAGAAAAATTATTAAAATTGTAAACAGTTTCATTTAGCACGAGTATATGCACCGATCACTAGTTTTCTTTCACTTTTTCCCACCGGAGCTTACCCCCAAATATCTCCCCTTTTAATTCTAAGGAGGGGAAAAAGATAAGAAAAAAATAAAAATCAAAATAATTTTATTTCTCCATCAATTTATCCCTAAAATTTACGCGTTATAGGTAGATTGATTTTTTACTACAAGGTTTTTATAAAAATTTTTTTAGTACATCTCATAAGAATTATTGCCTCCTAACAATCTTCTTTCCCCCTTAAAAAGAAGTTTCGATCTTATCTGAAATTTTACTATCGATAACTTTTGTTATACAGGCATCAGACCAAACGTTTAGAGAAGTCTCTATCATGTCTATGATACTGTAAAATGGTAAAATGAGCCCTAAAATCTCTATTGAAACGTTCATACTTGTTAATAAAGAAGCAGACAAAAAGAAGCACCCCATCGGTACACCAGCGTTTCCTATTGCAGTGATAGTAGAAATGAATATCCACATAATCATTGTTAAAAATCCAATTTTTAATCCATTGTTTTGCATCAAATAAACAACTGTTGTAAAAATAAAAAGCAGCACATCCGTTCATATTAATTGACGTACACAAAGGCAACACCAATCGACTAATTTTCGGAGACACATTCAAATTTTTTTCCATAGTGTTGATCGTAACCGGTAAAGTTCCCGCAGAAGACTTAGAAAAAAATGCAACAGATAACGCAGGAAACATCCCTTTCATCGCAGAAAACGCCTTTATACCATTAATGTGAAGAAACACAGGCAGAACAATCCCGCCCTGAACAAAGTTTGCTAACACCACAACAAGTAAATAACCAGCTAATCCTGAAATATTTGCACTGCTTTTCATCTGTACCAAGGTTGTAGTGATGAACCCAAAAAGAGCAAGAGGAATAATCTTCACTATCCAAGACGTAATAACTATAAACATTCCATGCGCACCTTTAAAAAAATTGGTAATAACAGTGCAAGGAGCTTCTTCGGGAAGAAAAGCAATAGATATCCCAAGAACCATACTAATAAGCAGAACTCCCATCACATGATGTTCGATAAAAGGGGCAAAAATATTCGAAGGTATAATTGTATTTAGATATCCTAAATAATCTGCCCCTTGTACCCCTGTATGATGGGAGGTATTTACAGCGCTAATTTCCAAGTTTCCAGGAGAAATCAAATAATACAACACACAAGCAACGCTTGCAGCGATAACCGTTGTATTAACTGTATAGAGAAAAGTTTTTTTTCCTACCTTTTTTATGCTCTCATCCCCTTTAAACCGAGACACCGTTACTATTATAAGACAGAGAAATAATAGGCAAGCTTACGCATTTAAAAATTTTCATAAAATTATCCGTAATAATTTGAGCCAATTTTATTAACAAAGAAATATAAAAATAACTGCTTAACACTCCCACAATAATGGCTATCAAATAAAAATGGACGGTACTAATCCGATTAAAAAAAGAACTGGTGTGATTTATGCACATAAAAACCTCCAAAAAATTCGTTAACTAAAAAAATCTTAAAAAGTAGATAATAAAGAGCGTTTCAACAACAGCAGGTATTTACTAAAGACCTTATTAGAAAACGAACGTACACCACAGCTCCGATAAAAACCTGAAAATCTTAGCACTATATATTGTAAATAGTCAATAGATTTTTTTATTTATACAGAAAAAGATCTTCCTACAAGGATAATTCTTTTACATCTAGAAATTACTTTTATTTTTGTATAATTTTTTATAAAGTTCCGATATTTTGTGATAATAATAATAAGTTTTTTTAATATTTTTTTTAATGTTTTTTTTATAGTTTTGATTTTTTGTATAATATTTTTTATAATAACAACTGTAAAATAAAAATAAATAAAAAATATTTCTTCGTGAAAAAAGATTCTCTAAGAGCTATGAAAAGTAAATAATTTTGTATAGTATGAAAAAGCAAGAGAAAATTTTTATTATTTTTTAAATGATTGTCAAATGTAATGCGTGTTCCATGCGGTACTATTTGGATGATGACGTTTTGGGGTCTAAGGGGGGGTATGTGCGATGTTCTTCTTGTAAGCACGTCTGGTACCAAAATCCTCCGGCTTTGTCTCCTTACACTCCTATTCCTGTTGTACAAGCTCCTTTAATGATGCATCCTAAGCTTGCACACCGCTCACAGCCTATTCGTTTTTTTTGGATCGGCTTTACCATACTCATTCCTCTTTGTTTGGGATGTACACTGTTTATGTTGTATCAAAAAAACTTACTTCTATCCTCTTTACAAGGATGGTCCGGCTTGCTAAAAACAAAAGAATCTTATGAAGAAGAAAAAATTCAAATTCAGAACGTCGTTTATCGTTACACAGAAAATAGTATTATTTGTAAGGTAGACTTTATTAATGTTACAAAGGAATTAAGATATATTCCTGCACTGTTTATTCACATACAAAAAGAAGGAAAAACATTAAAAAAAATGAAATACGTTCCCCCAAAAACACCTTTGTTGCCTGGTGAAGAAAAAGCACTTTACATAGAGTTAAAGCAGGCACCAACGTCTTTTTCAAAAATTAGTGTAGGATTTTTTCCATAAGTACTGCTTTTTTGTACCATTTTGAGATTGTTTTCCATCTAAATTTATCATAAAACACTAGGTAGAGGGTGTAAAAAAAGTTATAAAAATCCCTATCTTTGATTGCAATCAATATATTAAAATTTAGAAAAATTAAGTAAAAGTAAAATGAGGTAAACAAATATGCCAAAAATCATTGCAGGAAGCAGTTGCAAAAAAATAGCTTGCGATTTAAGTACTACTTTAAATATTGGGTACATGGACGTCGTAATTGAAAGATTTTCCGATCAAGAGCTTCGCGTCCAGCTGCCATCACACCTGTATGAAGAAGATACAATTATTGTTCAATCCACGTGTAATCCGGCAAATGATCACTTAATGGAGCTATTATTTCTTATTGATGCCGCAAAACGTGCAGGAAGTCGAAGAATAATTTCAATCGTTCCTTATTTTGGATATAGCAGACAAGATCGTCCAGCTTACAAATGGGGACCAATTTCCGCAAGATTAATTGCAGCCATGCTTGAAGCTGCAGGAATCGATCACATCGTCACTTTAGATCTGCATTCTAAACAAGCAGAAGGTTTTTTTAAAATGGGCGTTCAAAATATAGATCCTAGTGTATTTTTTTCTTCTTATTTAGAAAAATCCCCTGATCTTACTGTGGTGTCTCCCGATATAGGAGGATTAGTTCGTGCGCAAAAAATGGCAGAAATTTTAAACGCTGAACTCGCCATCATCAACAAAACTCGTAATGGATATAATTCTTGTGAAATGAATACGATTATTGGAGAAGTATCTGATAAAAATTGCGTGATTATTGACGATATTATCGATACTGGGGAAACAATATGCAAAGCAGCTTTTTTACTAAAACAGCATAAAGCAAGAAGTATTCGTGTGATCGCTTCTCATGCTGTATTGTCTAACCATGCTAAACAAAAACTTACCAAAGCGCCTATTGATTTAGTGCTAACCACAAACAGTATTCCTCAAGAACTAAATCAACAATTTTTTAAAATTCTTAATATTGTTCCTATCCTTGCAGAAACCGTAAAAATGCTTATGCGCCTTTAATTATTTCTATCGCTTGGTTAATCGTAACAAGAGTTTGTTTACCATCTGACAAACGTTTTAAAATAATTTGCTGTTTTTCTAATTCTAGTTGATTGGCAATAATTATAAACTTAAATCCCTTTTTGTCAGCATATTTCATTTGCACCGCCAATGAAGCTTTTGACAAATAAATTTCGGTATTGACCCCCTTTATGCGAAAGGTTTTTGCTATTTTTATATAAAAAGGCACTAAAGCAGGATCTTGAACACTGACCAATACGGTTGCTGTCGTTTCCTGATTGGCGTGAATTACACCAAATTCTATTAATTTAGGAATCAGCCTTGATACCCCAATTGAAAACCCCACCCCAGGAAATCTTTTATTACTAAAGCTTCCAACAAGATTTTCGTACCTTCCTCCTCCACAAACGCTTCCTAATTCGGGAAAATCAACTAATCTTGTTTCTGATACTGTTCCTGTATAGTAATTTAACCCTCTAGCCAGTGTAGGATCTATTTGTATGTACTGGTCTTGAACTCCAAAATCTTTCAAAAATTTCATCACTTTTTTTAGTTCTTCCACCCCTTTGAAAAATTCTTCATTAGAACCAATGCTTTCTAAATACTCAATCCACTCTTTATTTGTTAAACGCTTTGCGATCAAACCAGACAATACTTCTGTATTGATCTGACTAATGCCGTAATTTCTTAGTTCATTATCTAATGCATCTTTTGATATTTTTTCTGCCTTATCAATTGTGCGCATTACTAAATCGACAGAGCTTTCTAATACTCCAAAAGATTTTATCATTCCTGTTAATAAAAACCGATTATTGATCTTTATAATAAATCTTTCCACTCCTATTGCTTTAAACACGTTATATATTATGGACAAAGTTTCTGCATCATAGATAAGCGGTAACTCACCAACGCTGACGACGTCAATATCGCACTGATAAAATTGTCTGTAGCGCCCGGCTTGCGGTCTTTCTCCCCGCCAAACTGGAGCAATATGATATCTTCGGTAAGGAAACGTGATCTGACCATAATGTTGTGCTACGTATCTTGCAAGAGGAACAGTTAAATCAAAACGAAGTGCTAAAGCCTTTTCTTTTGCTCCTTCGTCTCCTGCCAAGCGATGAAGTCCGTAAATTTCGCTATCATTACCTTTAGCAAGCAGCGTTGCGACTCTTTCAACAGCAGGGGTATCTAGAGGAATGAATCCATAAAGCTCAAACTGTTCTTTAATTTTCTCAATCACCTTATTAAAAGCAATCTGCTCTTTTGGTAAAAATTCAGGGAATCCAGATATATTCGTCAACATTTTTATCCTTTCTCATTACACTTCTTCAAATTTAGAAGAAAGCTCAGCCAATGTCATTTTAGATTTAGTTTCTTTATCATATTTTTTTATAAATACCCCATTTTTTAGAAACCATAAACTGTCTCCATATTTGATTGCTTGGGATAAGTTGTGCGTTATCATTATGCAAGTAAGTTTTTTTTCTCTCAGAATTTGGTTCGTTAGTTCCATAACAGAATCAGTGCTTGCTGGGTCTAATGCTGCGGTAATCTCATCTAACAACAATATTTTAGACTCTTTTAATATTGCCATAAGAATACTCAGCGCTTGCCGTTGTCCACCAGATAAATTACTCACCAGCTCCTGGATTTTATCTTCTAAGCCTATATTTAACATGCTTAACTTTTCTTTAAACGTCCTTATTCTATGTTTACTTGAAAAAAATTCCCCTCCCCTAATTTGCCCTCGCTTAAATGCAAAAGCCATGTTTTCGAGAATAGTCATATTTTCCATAGTTCCAAGTTTAGGATCTTGCATAACTTTTGATACAAGTTTTGCCCTATGCTTTTGAAGTGTATGAGTAATATCTTGACCGGACAACCATATTTTTCCAGAATTTACCTGAATAGATCCAGAAATAGCATCGAAAAGTGTAGATTTTCCCGCTCCATTTTCCCCAACAATTAATGCAAATTCTCCATCTTTCACGTCAAAATTTAGCTTATTCAATATTTTTCTTTCTTTATTATTTTTTCCTAAAATCACTTCTATATTTTCAAGTTTTAGCATAATTTTTCCTTGGAGTATACATAACGGTTAAAATCATCAATCCCGTCACCAAATTCAAATCAGAAGTGTTTAACCCTAGATAATCACCGTGAAGTGCAAAACTAACAAAAATTCTGTATAATATTGATCCTGTTAAACAGCTTATAGTCCTAAATATAGCAGATCTATACGGCAACATTTTTTCACCAATCATTACAGAAGCAAGGCCTGTCATGACGGTACCTATACCGCTTCCTACATCAGAAAATCCTTGATGTTGGCTAAATAAAGCACCAGACAATGCAATGATAGAATTGCTCAGAGCAAGACAGGTTATGGTCATAAAAGAAATACTTACTCCAGAATTTTTTGCAAGACGCTTGTTTTGCCCAATACTGCTTAACCCTAAACCAAAGTCTGTCATCAGCAGATATGTAATTGCTGCACACGACATCAATCCAATTCCCAATATCTGAACAATGGGAAATGAAGAAAATATAGTATCGCGGTTCATAAGGCTGATGTTGGGAATTCCCCCCATGACGCGTAAATTTATTGAATACAGCATAAATCCCACTAATATCCCGGAAAGAAGATTCGTCACTCTGAATTTTGTATGGATTATACCAGTTGCTGCGCCTGCAAGGCCTCCGGCTACCATCGCAATGCTCAATGAGGTCCAAGGATTCATTCCATTTTTAATAAGGATTCCAGAACTAGCAGCTCCTAAAACAAAGCTGCCATCGCATGTCAAATCCGGAAAATCAATGACTCGAAGAGTTAAATATATCCCAAGCGCAGCAATTCCGTAAATTCCACCTATTTCAAAGCTCATCATTATTTCGTTTAAAGTCATGATGTTTTCTTACCCACTATTTCTTTTGCTCTACGTTTTATACTGTCTTTAAAGAAAATTCCAAGCTTTTCCGCAGCATCTTGATTAAGATAAAGCTCTGTTTGTTCAGGAAATTCAACAGGAATCGTCCCTAAATCTTTTCCTTTCAGTGCGCAAACAATCATTTTAGCGGTCTGCACCCCTAGCTTATACTGATTTGGACCAAGCGCTGCCAAAGCACCCAGCTTTACTGCATCTGTATCACTAACATAAACAGGTACTTTTACTTTTGTAGCAATACTAATAATCGTCTGTAAGGAAGAAAGCGCAGTGTTATCATTGCTGATAAAAATAGCATCAACGTTAGCAGCCAATTTGGTAGCAGCTTGAGCAACTTGTGATGTGTTATCCACAGCCTGAAGCACCACTGTTATACCAAATTTTGGGCATAATTCCTTTAATTTTTTTATCAAACTTAAAGAATTTACTTCACCAGGATTGTATAAAACCCCTAAGCGAGTTAAATGAGGTTGAATTTCTTTAAATACCTCAACCTGGGGAGAAAGTTCAACAAAATTAGAGACTCCAGAGGTATTGTTTCCTGGTTTATTCAAACTTTGAACTAGCTCTGCCTTTAATGGGTCAGTTATTGAGCTAAACACAAATTTTATATTATTTTTTTTTATATGCTTAACAAAACTTTGAGCAGATATCGTACCAACACCCACCACAATATCTGGATTTTGATTGACGAATTTTACAGAAATCTGGGATGCTAATGCAGGACTTGCCTGCGCTGATTCTACGCGCAAATCTAATTCAGTTCCGGGTTTGTACCCATTTTTGACTAACTCGTCAATGATTCCCTTTATTGTCGTATTTAAAGCGGGGTGTTCAACACATTGATTAATAAAGATTTTTCTTTTTATTTTTTCTCCAAAAGATAAACACGCTACCCCTCCTATTGTTAGCAATAATAATATTTTTTTCATCTTAGTTTTCCTTTTTATCGTGAGTCAATTTCTGTAGAACTGCTGTATATCCTTGATAAGGTTCGTCTTTTAAAAATCTTGCCACTCTTCCTATCGTTGTTAAACTTGCTCCCAACTTGACATGAATTTCTCTATAGGACAATCCGTTACTTAGAGCTTTACATATCTGCCAACGCTCAGACAAAGCAGAAAGTTCAAAAGGCGTGCATAAATCTTTCAAGAAATTAAAAGCTTCCTCTTGCGTAGACAGTAGCAAAAATGCATGACACAGCTCTTTAATATTTTGGTGGTGATCATCGGAAATGATCATTTCAGTGCTTTTGTGCTGATCTAGTATGCTATCATGATGGCACGGTATGCAACGAAAGTCAAGAAGAAAAAAGCTCGCTTTTATAGTGTCTATATAGAAAGATAAATACTATAGTAATTTAGGTTGAATTAGGTGTAATTTTTTTGTTAAAATAAAAGGAAAATGACAAAGAGCTACAGCAACGATTTAAGACAAAGGGTAAATTTAGATGAGGGGGCGGGGTATTGAAGCATCGCAACCATTTAAAATAAGTGTATCAGCGATAGTCATGT
>NZ_ARPM03000133.1 GCF_000388175.3 Holospora undulata HU1
TGTATTTTTATCTGAGCGTGTAAAGAAGTATCCGTCTAATAAAATTGCGTTGATCATGGATGAAGCAAGATGGCATAAATCCAAGAAAAGCAAAGATTTTTAAACGGTGTTGCTACAAATTCAGAACGCTTATCTCAAGAGGTTCTTCAATCTGTATCATTCGAAGAAACAGAAAAATTTAAAAAATCTTTTGCTGCTGATCTTGACAAAGCAATAGAGTTATCTGAGCGTGAGGATATCGATTTTTCTGAATTGAGAAAAATTTTTTCTGAAACAACTAAAGCTCAAATTTTTTCTGTATGCTTAAAAAGTTTAAGGTATAAAGATCCTTCGAATATTAAAGATATAAAAGTTTTTGATCCCGAAGGTTCTTCCTTCAAAAATCAAGTTCCGTTTAATCTAATAAAATCTTCTATATCTTCTCTTGTTGATAAGATAGAACGATTTATGCCTCAAGTTAAAGCTTATGCAGGTATGAGTGAAATCGCTGAATTTGTTTCAAAGGTATCAGAGCAAGTGTTATTAGGAAATAATTTAACTCAAGAGAAAAAACTGACTTCTCTGCCTACGAAAAAAATGAGGATAGTTCCAAAATTCTAAACTATCAAATACAGTCATTAGAAAAATATTTTGAAGATTTTAAAAATTTCGTTTTATACAGACCAAAAAAATTTGAAAATTATAGATTGACGAACACTTCAACCAATTCTATTGCTCCAAAATTTCAGCCAAATTTGAAAAATTTTTCTTTTCCTCCTCCTGAATCTGGACTGTTAAAAAAACAAATTTTTGAAAAAGTATTTTGTGTCTCCGTGGAATCTGTGCGTCAACTTAATGATTCAAAGGTGAAAATTCCTCCTCCATCAGAATGTTTAGATAATTGGAATAATGTTTCTAACGACGGAAAATATGGTCCAAGTTTTGATTATCTATATGATTTTCAACGAAAAGAGATTCTTGATTCGATCTCTGAAATTCAACAAAAGACAATAAGTCTTCTGAAAAAATAAAAAAAAATTATTATAGCACACATCAATATGAAATGGTTATAATTTAAGCTAAATTTTCTGTAGTATTTGTATTCCCTTGGAATGAGCCATAAAAAAAGCCTTGAATCCTTCCACGCAGAAAAACGATCCACGTTTTCGAAAAAACTTTCGAGTATAAGACTTTTAGGCTGCTCTATCATTTTTATTGACGAAAGCGGATTTACTTGTGGTCTGCCAAAAACTCAAGGGGGGCTTTTTTGTTTCGGTGTCCACGATTGGGGGATTTCTTCCTGTGAGTTTGTTTCAAACTACTCTTAACGCAGCTGTTTTTGAATGCTTGGGTAATTCAAGATCTCCTTCCAAAAACAGCCTAAAAGTATACTCTTCTTGGATAACGTCTTTTCATAAGGCAATGTACAGCGCCCCCTTTTTCATGACTACAATTTATAACTATTTCTATTTTATATTGTGTACGCTAGAGGAAAGTCCTTGAGGCCTGAGCCAATTCTGTAAGGAAAATTAATATGAAAGAAACAGACCAATAACATTTTTTGTACAGTTTCAAAAAACAATTAAGAATTCGGTATAAAATGAATCAAAATAAACAAAATTGGGAACAAAATAAGAAAAGACCATTTCATATACGAAATATAGGAAGGCATAGAAACCCCTTGATGCTCTGCTATGCTTTTTACCAGTAAATTAGGTGCGTTTCCAATATATGTCATGGCTCCCATCATTACTGTTCCAAAAGCGATATGTTTTAACTGTATATTGGTTATGTTTTTAAATCCTCCAGCAATTTCTACAAACAGTACATAGGTAGGAGCGTTATCTAAAAAAGAAGAAAAAAATCCAGAAGTCCAAAAAAGTACTTTTGGGTTGTCTTGAATTCCAATACTTGAGCACGCTC
The DNA here is from genome assembly GCF_000388175.3 of Holospora undulata HU1. GTDB lineage: Bacteria > Pseudomonadota > Alphaproteobacteria > Holosporales > Holosporaceae > Holospora > Holospora undulata_A. The sequence continues at coordinate 1,903 of NZ_ARPM03000133.1, forward strand.
CAGAAGTACTAAGCCAATGAACAACTGGAACTACGCACATGAAGAGACCGAAAAAAGTCCAGCTGAGCTCTTTTAATACGTGAGATGAAAAGCGGGGTAAATTTTTTCTTTTGTACTGAATGCCACACAACGTGATTCCCAAAACAAAAATTCGGTACACATCTGCGCTGTGAATAACCAAAGCTCCTGAAAAAATTTTCCATACCTGAGTACTATATTTTTGAATCAACACCACTACAGATATTAAAAAAATTAAGGAAAAAATATACTCCCAACCTTTTACCTGGATAGAAAAAGATGGTGAACTTAAAGAAAGATTTTCCCGACGATAAATTTTTTTGTCTATCAGGTAATACACCCCCAGTAACATCCCTGAAACACACAGACCTGCCCGTGTTAAATGCTGACTTGCCCAAAAAAAAGGAACACCTTTTAGAAAACCCAAAAGAAGTGGGGGATCTCCCAGAGAAGAAAAAATTCCTCCTACGTTAGCTACACAAAAAATCAAAAAAATCATAGTATGCACTTTATACCGACGATGCAGATTTAATTGCAAAATAGCATGAGTCCAAATAACACAAGCCCCTGTAGTCCCCAATATCGATGCCGTAAATATCCCGAAAAAAAGACTTAGAGTATTCCATTTTGGTAAAGGAGGAGCAAAAATATTAACATGAATACCACATGAAAAACCGTACAAACACCCAAGGAACAAAATAAAAGGAAGATATTCTGAATAAAAAGCTTCTAAAAAGTTTATTATAAGCTTTGTATTAATAAAATGGGCTGCTCCCACCGTTAGTACCACCAAACTCAAAATGTATTTTTGGTAATGACATTCCCATTGCTTTTTGGCCAATTGAGGCAAAAACGCCATAACACCCAACAAAACACAAAAGGGAGAGCTTAAAATTCCCCAGCACAAAAGATCTTGCACAACCTAGTACTTAGTTAACCTGGAACTACAAGAATATAAAATTTTTTCTTTGGTGTAAACGATGTTTAGTCTAAAAAGAGAAAAATTAAAATTTCTTAGTACTTAACCCATAACACTACCGCTTTCTTTTAGAAGGTTTGGTAATAAAATCTGCTGCACCCAAGATGTAACCCCCTTTGTAAGCCAGATATTAAACCAATTGCAATTATAGCTTTGCCAATTAAAGCGCCTATGGGATTTGTTCTCCCCCAGTCATGAGCGCCATAAAACCGCTTGCGTATAAAACGAAGGCTTGGAGCTTGTCTTTTTTAGGCACACCTCGTGAAATTTTTTCCACATTTTTTACATTTGTACCGCTTTTCCCCTCGAACAAAACCGCTTTTAAAGCAATCAGAACATTCAAAAAATTTACATACAATCATTTTTAGAAACTTTTAAAAGACTTCCTTTGCCAATTGCTAACAAAAAATATATTTAGTTAAAAGCTTCAAATCCTGACCTTCTAAGAATATCCAATCCTATCTTTTTTACTGCCATTCAGGAATTTTGCTCGCTCAGTAGGAATCTGGAAAGTTCTTAACATCTTGTGAAAAGGGTATTTCTGGTCAATTGGGACTCTGTTTTTTTACCCCACTTTATAACAGTACCAATGCCAACTTGAAATTGTTTATAAATAACTTACCATAACTATTTTATGTTGTGTATTCTATATCTTTATACATCCCGTCATTTGATCAAGATTTTTTTTCTAAACTCAAAGTATACCGCACCATTGTCCCGCGCTATGACAAAACGTCCGTAAATTTTCTTGGCTCTATTCACTTGGCTTCAATCGCCCTTTGGCTTAATTGAGGACACGGCATAGCTATAAAATTATCCTGCATCCAACATAATTTGTCACAAAAAAAAATGCTTACAATATCAAAATATTTAAGCATTTTTTAGTCTTTATTTGAAAAAATTATTTTATACTGGGATACTCAAGAATACTCTCCCCCATTAACTTCTGAAACTTTTTCCTTCAAGAAAATACGACGACGACGATAACGTCGCTTTAATGCTTTTACTTCCAATGCTTTTGCCATTTCCATTAACCCAGGATTTGCGTTTTCTTGCTTCACTTCACTTTTCTCAGCGCTGCAATCAGACTGATCAACAGCGGTTAATGTCAAATCGTCTTGGGAAGCAGGTGTAAACTGCTCAAGCCCCTCTTCACTAGGAATATTCACAGAAGAACTTTCTTCGATGCTCACTTTTTCTTTTATTTTTAGGTCCTGCGGAACAGATTTTTTACGACAAAACCTTTTAGTTTTTTTAACGGAACGTATCTTTTCAAGAGTGGGCTCCAAAACAGCAACAGAACCTTCAGAATCTACACTATCTTGTAAAGGGAGTTCAACTTTTTTGTTTTCTTTTTCTACTTTTTCAGTATTTTCCCCATCTGCTGAAAGAAAAAGAGGTTCTTTTGATTTTTCTTCTACTTTTTCCGTATCTGAAATTTCACAAGAACCAGAAGCCAAAAGAGAGACTTCATTAAGTTTTGGCGTGATACACATATCAACAGAATCGAATTTTCTTTCTGACTGCATCTGTAAATTTATAGAAATGCCCATATTGTTTTCTAATTCTGTTATGTATCTTCGGTACTGATTAATAAGAACATGTCCGATTTCCATAGAAACTTCTACCGTTAACTGACTAGAAGAAGACGCAAGAGACGCTTGACGCGCCATATTTCTTAATACTCTCATCGCTAAAGCGTTATCTGACAAAATATATCCATTGCCATGACATAAATGACACGGTTTTGAAATGCTTTCAAACAAGCCCTGCCGTAGTCTTTGACGAGACATTTCTAATAATCCAAACTGGCTAATTTTTCCCAACTGGATACGTGCCCTATCTGCTTTTAATGCCTCTTCTAAAAATTTTTCTACTTGCCCATACCGATGCAAGGGCATATCGATAAAATCAATAACGATTAATCCAGATAAATCTCTTAGTCTTAACTGTCTTCCAATCGCTTGAGCTGCCTCTAAATTAGTTTTTAATGCAGTTTCTTCCATGGCACGCTCTCTGATAGATTTTCCTGAATTCACATCGATGGAAACAAGCGCTTCAGTTTGATTGATAATCAAATATCCCCCAGAAGGAAGTGCAACATGAGGCTGATACAAATTGCTGATCATATCTTCCAATGCATATTTTTCAAACAGTGTACACTCTGTTTCTTGATACAACTTAACTCGCTTTCTGTGTGCAGGCATAAAAATCTTCATGATACTTTGAGCTTTTTTAAAACTTTCTTTGTCATCTACCCAGATTTCTTCAATATCGTTACTATAAAAATCCCGAAAGGCACGGTAAATTAAATCATTTTCTTCGCATAACAACGCAGGAACTTCTTTGGCATTTTTTGATAACTCTTCTATTTTTTTCCATACTCGAATCAATCGATCATAATCTCGCTTAAGTTCTTTTTCAGTACGCCCCAACCCGGCAGTACGCAAAATAACACTCATTCCTTCTGAGATTTCTAGATTTTCAGACATTTCTGTCAAATGCTTACGCTCAACTTTATCAGTGATCTTTCTAGATACTTTAACTTCTCCTGGACTATTTGGCATAAATACAACAAAACGCCCAGCAAAAGAAAGATATGTTGTTAGAGCGGCTCCTTTATTGCCCCGAGCGTCTTTGACTACCTGCACCAACATAATCTGTCCCTTTTTTATGACGTCTTGAATACGTAACGTGAAGGGTTTAGGGCGAGGAGCTTTTATTCCATCTGCTTCCTCTTGTACTGGTTTTTTTAATAACGAGTCTGAATTTTCTGATCCCTCTTGCAGTTCTGTTCCGTTTGAATTGTTTACTTCTTCTGTTCCATTTTTGTTTTCTGATGATCCTTTGTGCTGATAGTATCCTGGATGGATTTCTGAAAACGCTAAAAATCCTTGTTTTTTATCTCCAAACTCTAAAAAAGCAGCCTGTAAAGCTGCTTCTACCCGAGTTACTTGCGCCAAATATACATTTCCTTTTTTTAAACGTTTAAAAGAAATTTCATGATCGAATTCTTCTAAAATTCCGTCCTTAACAACTGCTACTCGCGTTTCTTCACCGTTAAAAGATCTATCAATAAGAAGTGCTTTTTTTAAATAACTTTCTTTCATTACTTTACCACACTAGGCTTGACGGATGCTTAACTGCACCTTTCCACTTTTATCTATATCCAGCACGCGCACTTGCACGGATTGACCTTCTTTAAGCTGCTCAGAAGGATGCGTTAATCGTTTTCCTGCTAAAATCTCAGTAACATGGACCAATCCATCTTGAGGAAATCCAAAATTTACAAAAGCACCAAAATCTAGTAACTTCTTAACAACACCGTCGTAAACGTTGCCCACTATCGGCCCTTGAGTTAAATTTTTTATAGCTTTTAAGGCGCACTCGGCATCTTCAGCACGATAAGAAAAAATACTTACCTGACCATCTTCACCGATATCAATCTTGGATTGACTAATATCGCACAGATGCTTGATGTTTTTTCCTCCAGGTCCCACAAGGTCCCTAATTTTATCTACGGGAATTTTAATACGACTCACCCGAGGAGCGTAAATGCTTACACTGTCCCTTGGAACACTAATTGTTTGCTCTTCCATAGTTTTTAAAATGTGTAGGCGACCTATTTTTGCTTGAGCCAACGTTCGCTCTATAACGCCAAAACTTAATGTATTGATTTTTAGATCTACTTGAAGCGCTGTAATCCCTTGTTCGGTACCTGCAACTTTAAAATCCATATCTCCTAGAAAATCTTCAGTTCCAGAAATATCCCACAAAACAACGTCTTCTTCTACGGAAGAATTTTTAGAAATCAATCCCATAGCAATTCCTGCCACAGGTGCCTTTAACCGAATTCCCGCATCCATTAAAGCAATAGAAGCACCGCAAACAGTTGCCATAGACGAAGACCCGTAAGATTCAGTGATCTCTGATGCAAGACGCACAGTGCAACTCAAATCTTTAGGAAGCAAATTCACAAGAGCTTTTTGTGCCAAACGTCCGTGACCGATCTCCCTTCGTCCTGGAGCAAACATTTTTCCAACCTCACCAACCGCGTAAGGAGGAAAGCTATAGTGAAGCATGAAATACTCTCGCTCTATCCCAGAAAGACGCTCTATCATCTGACTGTCGTCTTGACGACTTCCTAATGTAACCGTTACTAAAGCCTGGGTATGACCTCGTGTAAACAAAGCACTTCCATGACACCTTGGCAACAAACCAACTTCACAAAAAATCGGTCGAATTTCATCCCACCGTCTTCCATCTAGGCGTTTTTGTTTTTCGATAATATAAGTTCGTGCAGTTTTTTTCCATTTTTCATAAAAATAACTCTCGGCATGCTCTAAAGAGATTTTTCCATGCTCTTCACACAGCGTTTTCCAAGCAGACAAAATTTTTTCAAGATGAAGATGACGACCTTCAGGCAATATCACCTGACACGCATTATCTAGCTCTTCTTGAAGTTCGTTTGGAAAATCAAATTCCTCAGGTTTTGAAGATTTGTGAGAATGATGAGGAGATTTTACATTATCTTTAAGCCAATGAATCCCCTCAAAAACAGGATGAAGTGCTTGATGCCCAAATCTCAAAGCTTCTAAAATAAACTCTTCTGTGCACGAAGTCGCTTGACATTCTATCATAGAAGGACCAGAAGGCGTTGCCCCCATTAACACATCGAAATTTTCGTTAGGAGTATTCAGTGTGAATTGTCCATTTTTGTACCCAACACGAACTCCTGAAGAAATTTCTTGTATAGGCAGCCCAGAAATTGCCACTGCAGCAGAAGCACCTATCATAGACAATACTCCAGGATCTGTTTCCGTATCATAGCTAAGCACCGTGCACACAACCTGCACCTCATGAGAAAAGCCCTTTAAAAAAGAAGGCCTTAACATGCGATCGATGTACCTAGAAACTAAGGTCTCATACTCGGAAGGCTTACCTTCACGCTTAACAAATCCACCAGGAATACGTCCTGCTGAAGAAAATTTTTCTTGATAGTATACAGAAAGCGGAACCCCTCCTCCAAAAGATACCTCCTTTCCTGCACACACCGTACACAATATGACGGTATCTCTATGATAAACTGTTACTGCTCCCAAGGCACGTCGGGCAATACGCCCAACTTCCAACGTAAGAGGAGCACCCGCCCACTCTATCTCTTTTGAAACAATATTAAAAAAAGGGGATTCCGTTATCACCGACGCAACTCCAAGGCCGAAAGAACAGCTTTATATCGCGCTTCATCTTCTTTCTTTAAATAGTCCAACAAACGTCTTCTAGAGCTGCGTTGCCCTTCAAGACCGCGACGACTGCTTACATCATTTTTATGCTGCTTTAAGTGTTCAGAAATTTCAAAAATTCTAGCAGTACATAGTGCAATCTGTACCTCTGGACACCCCGTATCCCCAGCTTTTTTTTCAAAAGCTTCTATAATTTTTTTCTTCTTTTCATAAGACAAAGCCATTAATTATACCCCCTATTAACTTAAAAAATATCTTTTTGCAAACTTCCTTAATACCAGTATTACATATCCACAAAACAACGATACGGAACAAGGCTTCCTGCCTTCTCTTTAGCTAAACATATCATCTTTTCTTGATATTTACAAATCCAAAAATCAGAAAAAAACGGTAAATTTAAAGAAAGAGGAAGCCCATTCCACAGTTGTGTCTTTTGTGCTTGATTCACATCTATTACTGGAAACTCTAATCCGTAAATTATAGGACAAACCCAATTCAACGCCTCGTGGTAGCATTTTTGCGTTAACTCATCAACACCTATTGCTGTTTCCTGAGAAAAAGGCCCTACAGAGGTTCGAACCAACTTGGACACGTAAGCAAGAGTTCCCAGATTTTCCGCTAAATCTCTGGCAAACGCTCGTACATAGGTTCCGCTAGCACACGACATTTCAATTTCAATACTTTTTCCATCGTAATCTGAACACAATGTCAGTAAACTAAGGCTATGAATTGTGATAAGCTTTGAAGGAAGATCGAAGGTACACCCCTTGCGAGCCAAAGCATAAGCGGGAGTTCCATTAACCTTAACTGCAGAATACAAAGAAGGTTTTTGAAGAGAAGAACCAATAAAACTAGGCAATACTTTTTCTACCGCCTCATAAGTGGGGCGCACCGAAGATTCACCAATAACAACTCCAGTGGGATCTTGAGTATCCGTGGCTGTTCCCCAGACACAAGTAAAACGATAAGTTTTCGGAAACCTCAAAATAAAAGGAATAAGACGTGTGGCACAACCAAAAGCTACCGGAAGAACCCCTTCTGCAAAAGGATCTAACGTTCCTGCATGTCCAACTTTTACATTACTCTCAAGCCATCGCTTAATGGAACGATCAATACGCGTACATACAGTACCAGGGTGCTTCCAAACGTTCACCCAACCGTGTTTGCTCATCTCTTAACTCTTTACCCAAAAACTGTATAAGAACTCGTTTAATGTAAAAACAAAAAATCTCGCGTCCCCTAGGAGAGAGTCGAACTCTCATGCCCGTACAGGCAGTAGATTTTGAGTCTACCGCGTCTAACCAGTTTCGCCACCAGGGGATCGAGCATAATTATGCCATGAGAGTTTTTCATAGTCAAGACGGTAAAAAATTGATATCTGCTTAGTGCTACATTTTTTAGTTTGATTAAGAGTAATAATAATTCTAGTAGTAAGACAAAGTTTGGAATTTTTTTATCACTTCAGCTCTGATTTGCACTGACATTTTTTTGCTTCAAAATTAAAATTTTATCATCGAGCCTGAAAATAGCATTGAATGTCTCTGTCTTGGTATCACAGTATAATAAAATCTTTCCCCTGCCCTCCTTAATACAAATAATTAGGACTGCTAGAGAATACAACCAATAGTAAGAAGTCTGATACTGTTTGTGGAGGCTGTTTTATATCGGTACCGTGCAGGAATTTCGTGGCCGGAGAGGTGTGGCGATTTTAAAGCTATCCATCCACTTTACGAGGTATAGCCAAAAGGGAGTATAAAAAAGAGTCTTTTAGGCGCTGGCAAAAGACGCCAAAACGAGTACGCGATGATCGATTCCACGATTGTACGCGCCCACTAACACAGCGCAGAAACTAAAAAAGATGAAAAACAAGCTATTGGACGGGTAAGCGCTGAGATCCAGGAAATCTGTGATGCCCAACGCAATCCCATCACTTTTCACTTTACAAAAGGTCAGCCCCATAATTTGGAAGACGCCGATGCGTTGATCACCTCGTGAAGGCTAATTGCGGTGCTTGCCGATAAAGCGTATGATGCCAATGAAAGGAGGAGGCAAAACTCAAAGAAAAGGAGAGCGAGGCCGCAATCTCCCCTAAAAAGAATCGTTTGATGGCTTCAAATATTATGTACTGATCTTTCAATTCCGTCATTTGATCAAAAATTTCTTCGCTAAACTGAAAGCAATACCGCACCATTTCTAAGCACTATGACAAAACATTTGTAAAATTTTTGGGCACTATCTACTTGGCTTCACTTGTCGTTTGGCTTAATTGAGGACGCCGCCTACCTAAATTCAAATTTGTCTTCTTTTTAAAAATAAAAAAATTAACGTCTAAAAAAATTTAGTAATACTCAAAAAAATCTGGCCCAAACCAACCTTTGATTTACTCCTTTCCATCACCCCATTTGAAAAAGCAACCAACACTAAAACATTTTTAATAAGGTTCACGCAAAAAAACAATTTGGTACTCAAATACTCTATCCGTTTTTAATGTCTCCAAAAGCATTCCTCTTTCATAGAGCGCTTTTTTCATGTCTGACAACCAGTACACTAATCAGAGGATTCAGAAAGATTTTTTCTAAAACGATCCAAAATAATGACCTTAGAGTTTTTTTCTTGGTCAGAGTCCGAATGCACCAAAGTCTCTTCTTGAGCAGGATAAAATTGAAGAGCAAATTTTGCATCTGGATCAATAAAAGACCGCAATGCTTTAAAAGGTACAACGATCAAATGCTTATGTTCGTCGAAAGCTAGCTCTACAGAAAAAAGATCTTCCTTAATTCTTAAATTCCAAAACTGATCATGTAACAAAATAGTCATCTCCTCTGCATACCTAACACGCAAAGTTTTATCCATCTGAACACCAGAGACTCTAGGATCAAAAGTAAAATAAAGTTGAGGTTGTGTTTCTGTCTTTTTTGCAAGAAATTGAAGAGCCCTTCGAACAACGCTGTACTTTCCTTCTTCAACCCATAGATGATATTGCATTTTTCCTCCCCCAATCTTGGGAGCTTTTTGTTGCCCGGCGCTCCCAAAACCGCTGACTTAGTGTTAGTCTACTGGAGCGCTCTAAGCTGCTACAGCATACCCTACACGACCCGAAAGACCGCTGTTTGCAACGTTCTTTATGGATACTTTGCCAAATGCGTTGTTAAAGTTCGCATTTATGTTTTTGGCCCGAAACACTGGTACCATGGTGAACGAAAGCTATACAGTTCAACGCACGTCGATCCTAATTCGCCCCCACATAAAAAGAATACCCATCTTTTAAGGTGGAGGCGCCGGGCTCTGCCCCCGGGTCCGCAACGCTTACTTTCTATAGTGTTTATCGTTATAGCCAAATGGCTTTTTTACTCTAGCATATTTTTTATTTTAGGGCAATAGAGGTTAGGTGTTGAATGAAGAATTACTGAAAAAAATCTCACACCTATAAATCAGAAGTCCTTTCAAAATTTTAACCCCCTTGATCACCAAGATGGACGATATACAGAAGAAACTGAAGAAGGCTTATTTAAGCGAGCTCTTAAAGGAAACTTATACTTTAGCGTCAGCAACACCTGAGTATACACTGGACGAAGATTCACAAAAATAGCCCCTCCCAAATCGGAAAATGCAACTGTAGCCTTTTTTCTACCGCATATATTCGCAGTAATATCTATTCCCATTACAAACACAGAACTTACTTGAAAATCCGCCCCGACTCCAAGAACCACTCCTTTAAACCAATATACTCTAGAAGGCACTACAAGACGAGTTAAGCTGCTTCTTTCAAGACTAATTCCCGTACGCGTCATCATAAATCCAGACTTCGCATAAAAAAACGCACGTTGAACAAGGGGACCAAATCGAAGCCCAGTGCTTAAAAATCCCTTGTTTTTTACAAGTAACTTTTCTTCAAAATTCACCTGCGTTGGAACAGTATCTTCATCCTCAACAGGATAATAGTAACTTCCTGGGAACGAAAATTTTCCTATTGTTGTGCTTAATGAGCCATTCAAAAAGTATCCTAACATCCACCCCTTTCCAGGCTTGCCTGAAACTTTGAAATCATAGCCCATTTCTATACCTGCCATAAAACCATTCTGAGAAAACCCATCTTGGAGCTCGTCTGGGCAGATATACCCAACTCCCATGGGACCTTTGGGAATTTCAATATCTATCGCAGCCAGTTCGCTCCCTATGCCTTGAGTTGGACAATTGTTAAAAGCACCAGAACAATACCCCAAATTTAGCCCCATAAACCCGCCCTCTCGAGCACAGGGAACGCAAAAATTTTTAACGCAATAGGCTATTTGAGGATCAAAAGCAAGAATAGAAAAAATAAAAATTTTTGAAAAGTTTGTTAAATTTTGGAAAATCGTGGAGCACTCAAAAAAAAATTTCCTTTTTATCTCTTTTTTACATATTTTTGCGTTCAAAAAAAACTCTCTCCAGAACAAAAACACTTCCTTGGACACAACTCTTCCAAATAAAAGCCGCGTTACTGAAATGTCTTTAAAATCTCCAGATAAAAAAAACACTCTCATAACTCTCCTTAATTTTTTTTTTTAATTATTCATAAATCGTTTAGTTCTGTACAGTTAACTCCGTTAAAGACGAATATTCAAAAAAATGAGGTTAAAAAGCATCACCTGATTAATTTCAAACATGGAATAAGAACAATGACTTCTGTTAGACTAATTCATTTCATTTTTTTTCAAATCCAATAAAAAAGTTTTTTTATTAGCCAAAACAATAATTGCAAATAAAATAAATATTGAAATGTGATAGCACTATCTTTTTTAGATGTGGTCAGTATTTTATCGTTTGACAAATTGCTTCAACTAAAAACTTTTATTAAAACTAGCCATCAAAAATTTTATGCAATACCACTTAGAACTTTTTCCTTTCCACCCCACGCTTTCTTCTTTAGACTTGACGAAAAGCCAAACCAACGTTTATGATAAGCGCAATGATGGAGTTTGAAGTTTTTATGAAATTTTCCCCTATAGTAAGGTTTGCGCCAAGTCCTACAGGGTTTTTGCATTTAGGAAATGCCAGGATTGCGTTATTTAACTGGGTTTTTGCTCGAAAACATGGAGGGACTTTTATTTTACGCATTGATGATACAGATAAAGAGCGTTCTAAACCTTTTTATACTGAATCTTTGAAAAAAGATCTTCAGTGGCTAGGGATAGATTGGGATGTTTCTTTTTCTCAATCAGACAGGGAAGAGTTTTATACTCCTTATATCGAATCTCTGAAACATAACGGGTATTTATATCCGTGTTGCGAGACTGCTCAAGAATTAGAAGCGCAAAGAGCTAGTCTTCGCTTAAATCATCACGCTCCTGTTTTTGATAAAGAAAAGCGTCGAATTGACAATACTCGTCCAAAACATTGGCGCTTTTCCCTTAGAAAAGAAAAAATCTTTTGGAACGATGCCTTGCAAGGAGAGTGTCATTATGACACTTCTCACATCAGTGACCCTATTGTGATTCGAGAAGACAGAAGCTTAAGCTATCTGCTGACCAGTGTACTAGATGATCAAGATCCCCAATATCCAATAACCCATGTAATTCGCGGAATGGATCATTATGTGAATACAGCCATCCAGTGTCAAATATTTGAAGCGCTGAAAAAAGAATGTCCTACGTTTATTCATTTACCTCTTTTACAACAGCACACCGGAGAAAAATTTTCAAAGCGTGAAAAAGGAAGCGGAATCCAAGATTGGAGAGCTGCCGGAATATTTCCTGAAAGTATTTGTCAAGTTCTGCTAAATTTATCTTGTGAGAATTCTGAATTAACAAAGACTTTTGAAGAAAGAGTATCAAATTTCTCTTGGGATTCTTATTCAAAAGCTTCCCAGGTTCGCTTTGACCTTGAAACCATTTGGAGCGCATCCAATCATTATTTTTCCGCGCTATCTTGGGAATCTCTCCAGCCTTATTTACTTGATTTCCCTTGTAAAAATTTGACAAAAGCGCATTGGCAGTGTATTGCTCCAAATATTTATTCTTTTTTGGATATTCAAGCTTGGGATAAAGTTTTTGGTCCGCACTGGCATGCTAAACAGGGAAATACGGAAAATTCTTGGGAAAATTTGCTTCAAAATCCTTTGTATTTAGAAGCTGCATTATTTCAATGGAACCAGGTTTTTAACCCCATTGCCTCTGCTCAGCAAGAAATATGTTGGAAGGAATTATGGAAAAATTGGACGAAACTTCTTGCACAGCAATTTTCCGTTAAATCGTTTGAGGTTTGTAACTCTTTGCGTTGGATTCTAACAGGAAAAGCCAAAGGCCCCCCTATGATTCAAATTTTTCCTTTAATAGGGGGCCTTTGTATTGAGCATAGGTTAAAATCATTTTCTAGAGAGATCTTAGAAAAAACAGAGCGTAAATTTTAAAATAAAAAAAGTGAAATAAAAAAAGTGTAATAGTCTTATTTCTAAAGTGAAGGAAAGTATACTTTTTGTTTTGTTAAATTTTTTCTGTATGGCCTAGTAAATTAAGGAAAGTTGTGGTAAAATTTTGCGGTAAAATATTTACGTTAAAGACCAGATGAATCATTTTGCAAAACCGAGATTTTTTTCCAAAGTTTGTCGACGATATGGGGAGGTTTTGCTTGGTGCGTCTCAACCTTTATTGGATACGGTGATTGAAGAACTTGCTTCGGTAAGAATTTGGTTTCATGAAAAGCAGGTTTTGTGGAGACTATTATGCGCCGTTCCATCTTTGAAACAGATTGGCGAAGGTATTTTAGAACAATGTAGAAAAAGCACTGGTCCGTGGAGCTCTGTTACAGAAAAATTGCTCTATCTTCTTTACAAAGAACATAGGATGAGTTTTTTGTGGGATTTATTGGCTTACCTAGAAGATAGAAAGCAAGAAATAGAAAACGTTTACGTTACAACAGCTGTTGTTCTGCCAGAGCATGTTATTTCTTGGTTTGTTGAATGGTTTAAAGTGCACCACCACGTGAACGTTCGCATTCATCAATTTATGAATGTGGACCTTATTTTAGGAAGCATGATTATATGGCGTAACATACTTATCGATTTTTCCTTAGCTCCAAAATTGCGTATTATAGAACGCACCATGGCAAAAGATTTGAATTTTGAGCTTCCAAAATCTTTTTTTTAAATAGTTATTAGGCCATCTTTGGAGAAAAATAACGGTTGTTTAAGGTTATTGATTTTTTGTTTACTTGTTAGATATCTTGAAAAAGTCACTCAAATGCCATTTCTAACTCTTTAGAATTAGGCTGTGTCCTAAATTAAGCCAAGAGACAATTGAAACCAAGTGAATAGCGCCTAGAAAATTTACGGACGTTATCATAGCGCGGGGCAATAGCTTTGCATTGCTTTCAGTTTAGCGAAGAAATTCTTGATCAAATGACGGAATTTAAAGATATTTTTCATAATTATGAAGCCCAAAACGGTTCTTTTTAGGAGAGAGTCATTGCCTCATACAAAATTCCATTACTTAATGGACAGGTTGGGTGCATTACAAATTGAACGCACCGCAACATCAAGTAGCGCCAGCATTAATTGGTATAACTTACTTTCAAGATTTTCTATTTTCGCGCACATCTAAGTATTCAGGATGTTTTACTTGATATGTAGAAACAACTTCTCTACAGGGGGTAAATCAGGTGAATAAGGGGAAAGTATAAACTCTACTTGATCCATGATCAATGCTATCTTATCATTCACAAATACTTTGACTAGCTCAGACAAATATGTATTCATACATGCTGAATCACCATGCGGCATGATTACACTAAAATGCTTCCCTGCAGAATTTATATCCAAACAATCGCCCCCTAGGCCTAGTGATTGCTAAACCAGCCATGCGCTTTTCTAGAATGAGTTCCAAAACTTGCTTCATCAAAAAAAACGACCTTTGTGGCCTGCGCCTTTTCTATAAACTCATTTATATTTTTTTAAACTCAGCTACCTGTTCTGCTTTTTGTTTAAAATGTTGAGGGCGCGGAGTTGTATAGTAATTTAGGTTGAATTAGGTATAATTTTTTCTTAAAATCAAAGGAAAATAACAAAAAGCTGCAGCAACGATTTAAGACAAAGAGTAATAGAATATTTAGATGAGGAAAGCGGGTATATTGAAGCATCGCAACTATATACTTCGGCTATTTTACTGATCTTGTATTTTTTAGCTGAGTATTACAGTCTGAAATTCTGCAATTTTCTCCCCAACAAAGCATCTTTTTCAATCCGTTTTAAATTTTGGAGTGCGAATTCAACAACATAATCTTCTATTAATTTCGACGTACAGGCTATTCTTTGTCCTTATAATTTTCATTATAAATTTATTATACACTCTTCCTCAAATTTATGTATCTCTGTTCATTTAGTGATAGGATTGGGTATAAGCTTTCAAAAACGCCTATGTAATAGATTGAAATCGCCAAAGGCTAAATTTCTCCTCGGGATCCTTTCCCCTACCCCACTTTATTTTAACGCATATTATCTTTTCAAAAAATACAGAAAAAATTAAATTAATTAAGGACTGGTCTTAGTGGATTAACACGATGGAGTGTTCATCAAAAAAGATGCTTTGCTTATGCTTTAGAAGCGAAGGAGGGGAGGAAAAAAGATTTCTTAAAAAAATCTTCAAACATATTTTTCAAAAAACATAATGACTTTTTACTACCATTTATTTTATGTGGACTGTTGAGAATATCGTTTATGAGGCGTTGTTTTTATTTTTTTAGAACAGAAAATATTATTTTATGTTTCTACAAACAAAATGAAATTTTAATATTATTTTTGCTTAGTCATGTTTAGGCTTTATTCCAATGGCACCTAACTTGGTGTACAATATTTTTCGTAAAACTCAAGTAGTTTGGCGAATTTTTTTATGTTTAGTGTCTTTTTCTTGCTTTAACATTTTTTTTTAATGATATTTTAAATTTGGTCTGTTCTTGTTTTGTATCTGATCGTTTGAATCCGATTTGAAGGAAGATTTTTAACTTTCTCAATGTATTCAATTTTAAGATTAATAAAAAATCATCAGATAGAAACGTCGTAAGTTTTCTTCTAATTCTTGCAATGCTATGCACTTTGTAGAACGCTTCGTGAAATCTCTAAATCGTATACTTTTATAACACGTTTTATTATGCATTTATTAATCATTATAAATAAAATCTTTAGGATTTTCATTTTTTATAAGTTGTTAAAATGATTTTAGTCTATCTTATACGATACCAACTAAATAAAATGACTTTTACTATAAAGAATAGAAAGCTTTATCTGCAAGATCTTTAGGCGCAAACTTTAGTAAAAGCAAGTAAAACAGTAAAACTTTCTACCTTCTAAAAAGTCCATATTAGTTATTAGGAAGGAAATTTGTTAAACGGCCGTCATAAAAGTGATTTCAAGGTAGAACGCGTATAATTTTTTCATTCGTTCGTTGGGGATTGTTTTTATATTGACTTTTCATTAAGGCATGCTAATTAACCCTTAAGAGGCCTGGATAATCTTGTCCCCATGTGTGGATATTTTGTAGATAACTCTTATTATTTTTTGCAAAAACCCCTTGATTTCCAAGGACAAATTGAGTGTTTTTGGGGTGTGGATAACTCTGTGGAGAAAAAACCCAAATTATCCCATTGACTCCCAGATATTCCCATGCAATGCTTAATACAGTCATAAGGTGTGATTTTATAAATAAGTGCAATTATTTTTATCAACTTTTCAAAATAAGATCGATAAAAAAGGGCGTGTTTCGGTTCCTGCTTCTTTTAGAGCAGTTTTAAGTGAGCAAGCTTTTCAGGGAATTGTTGTATTTCGCTCCTTAACACTTCAAGCGATTGAAGGATTTAGTATGGCGCGCATGGAAAAGCTTAGTCAGGATTTAGACCAATTGGACGTGTTTTCTCAAGATTATGAAGATTGGACAGCAAGCATTTTTGCAGATTCTCACCAACTTCCTTTTGATTCTGAAGGGCGCGTGCAATTACCCGAATTTTTTTGTACTTATGCCGGAATCACCGATGTGGTGGCATTTATTGGAAGAGGAAAAAGTTTTCAGCTCTGGAATCCTTCTACATTTTTAGATTATCAAAACTCAGCTCGAAATCGCTTAAAAAATAAAGAACACGGCTTAAGAGCAATGGTGTAAAGACAGATGCACATTCCTGTACTCTTTCAAGAAATTAATTGTTTGTTAAAAACATTAAAAGAGATACCTTCTTTTCCTGTAGTGGTGGATGGAACTTTTGGAAGGGGGGGACACACAAATCTTTTGCTAAAACACTTTCCCGAAAGTAAAATTTTTGCTTTTGATCAAGACCCAGAAGCCATTAATTGGGGAAAATCTCAAAATTTCTATAAAAATATTTTATGGGTACAGGACTGTTTTTCTAATTTTGTTCATCACATTCATGAGCCTATATCCGGGATGATATTAGATTTGGGAGTTTCTTCCCCTCAATTAGATCAACCAGAAAGAGGATTCTCTTTTCGGTCTTGTGGACCTCTAGATATGCGTATGAGCAAATCAGGAATTACAGCAAAAGATATATTAAAAAATGCGTCAGAAAAAGAATTGAGTAATATATTTTGGACGTATGGTCAAGAACGTCGCGCACGTTATTTTGCAAAAATCATAAAAAATCATAAAGGACCTTTAGAAACCACTACAGATTTAGCGCAATGCATTTGTAATGCTTTGGGGATCAGAAAAAAAACATTTGATCTTCACCCAGCTACACGTGTATTTCAAGCATTGCGTATTGTCGTAAACCGCGAGCTGGAGGTGTTGTTTCAAACTCTTCCTAAAGCTATTTCTTCTTTGGCACCTTTTGGTATCTTAATTGTGATTAGTTTTCATTCTTTAGAAGACGGCATTGTAAAACGAGCCATTCAAGCTTGTTCTAAAGACCAGTATCGATTTTCAAAAAAACCTATAATTCCTACTGATTTGGAAATCAAAGAAAATCCCAGATCGCGCTCTGCCAAATTGCGCTGGGTGCAACGGTGTGAGGCCTTGTTATGAATCTAGCACACACTACGTTTTTTTGTGAAAAAATGTTATCAAGAATAATTTTAATAAAAATAGTAAATTTTTGTGTTGAAGCGCTAACGATCGTTGTTCAGGTTCAATACAGTTAATAAGAGGTGGATTTATGAAAATTGTGTTATGTTCGTCCTTTATAATGGCCACATTGTCAGGGATGTTTTTATTTCATGTAAAATATCAGGTCATGGCGTTAGAGCGAGAATATCAAACCGCCCAAAGTCAATGCGTTCAATTAGAGGAACAAATTTCTATTCTTCAAAGTCAGTGGTGCTATTTAACACGTCCTGAGCGAGTTGAAGCATTAATTAATCATCATTGGTCTCATTGGGGAAAACTAAATTTAGATCAAGTTATACAGTGGCCAAATACAGTCTTTGTCGCAAAACAAGGTTCTGATTCCTCTTCTGGGACTCATTTCTAGGTTAACGAATAAAAATCATTAAATCAACTCAATAAAAGGAGCCAACATTGTCTTTTTCTTCTTGTCTTATTTTGGGAGAGTTACAAGATAAACTTCAAGATGTTCTTGATTATCCTATTGGAATCTATGACAGCGGATTGGGCGGAATAAAAGTACTTTTAGACCTATATCGAGCTATGCCCGACAGACGTTTCGTGTATTTTGCAGATTTGCATCATATGCCTTATGGAGAGCGATCCTCTGATTCTGTTGTGCAATTATCTCAAAACAATGTAAAATTTTTAGAAAAACAAGGATGTATTCTAATTGTTGCTGCCTGCCATACCAGTACGACGTGTTTAAAAGCCAACAATATTGTGCCTTCAAATTACTTTATAAGCATGGCAGAAAGTTTGTACGCAGTAATTCAAGAGGCGGTTTCAGAACAATGTATTTCAGAAGTTACAGTTTTAACAACTCAGCGAACTCTTGATAGTGGCGTGTATCAAGCTCATTTGCTTCAAAAGATGCCTAGATTGACTCTTCATGTTGTGGCTTGTCCTTCATGGGTATTGGCCATTGAATCCCAAGATGAAGACGAAAAATACAAGGCAGTTAAAGAAATATTGCCTTATATTTATAACACTTCTGCTATTGTTTACGGGTGTACGCATTTTTCTGAGATGGATGCAGTATTAAAGGCCTGCCTTCCTTCTAAGTGTTTAAGATTAGATCCCAGTTCTGCACTATGCGGGGCTCTTAAGCGTAAAGGAGGAAGAAAGCCAAAAAATTTAATAGATTCAAATCAGATTCGAGTAATTACGAATGGGGCGCTTGCACCCCAGTTAGAACACTTTATTAAACACTTTTCAGGAAAATGTTCTGGGGTTGAGTATATTTCTCCAACAAAACTTTGGAAGTCTGTAAATTTTTTTGACGTTAGTTAAAAGTGCTGTGGTTTAGATTTATGGATTAAAATTAAGCGTATTCAATATTTTTTGAAATGAGGGATTTGACGTAGTGAAAGTCATTAATAAATTGAACTTTATTAGAATTCTTCGTAAACTGTTACTTAACTAACTCCATAGTATAGATAGCAAAAATAAGATTAAAATCTAAGTCCAAATCTTCTTCTATTTCTGCAGCGATGATCATACTCCCCCTCACTTTTTTTCAGGTAGTTTAAAAGATCGCTGAAATCAAAGAATAAGAGTTTATCTTTGATCCACCTGAGTCCCCTTGTGAAGTATGAATACAAAGATGAATAGAAAGGCGCTCTGACTGTTTTTTTGTAAGCAATTTCTTGTGTAAGGCCCGTTATAGAAGCGTATAAAATCGTCATAAGTTTGGAAAGTCTTCCCAAATCTTTCATAGGGGTATTTTCAAAGTTAACCCCTTGCGTTTTCATAGTTCTGAACAGCCGTTCAATATCCCATCTTTGTTTGTTTAGTACCCGGTCTTTATCTTGAGCAAAATGACAAGGTACGCATCTTTAATCTTTTTACC
>NZ_ARPM03000132.1 GCF_000388175.3 Holospora undulata HU1
CAAGGTCTCTTAAACCCCATTGGTGCTATTTGGCGTTTTATTAACCAAACCGGCAATACTATTTGTTTTTTGATACTATTTCCCACTCTTTTTTCCAACCAACTTTTCACTTTTTCTGCCCCAGCCTTCTGTCTTTGCACATAGCCATATCAATGCCGCTTTCATCAATATATACAAGACTTGGATACACTATATCTTGATCGATTTTTTATAATGACTTCGCTTTTATTTATTTCGCTTTTCTTTGCTTGCTTCTAAGTGCGAAAAGTTTTTTTTAAAGCTATAGCCTAATCTTTTTAACCAGTACCTGAGTGTATCCCCAAATTCTTGAGCAGCTTTTTCAAGGTCATATCTTGGTTTTCTTTGATGTACTCTTCAAGCTTCTCTAAGTCAATCTTTTTTTTCTGAGCCACAAGCACGCCTCTTAGGAAAACACTTGCCTTCTTGTCTGTATTTTCTATACCAATTTTTATGCTACATGACTATCGCTGATACACTTATTTTAAATGGTTGCGATGCTTCAATACCCCGCCCCCTCATCTAAATTTACCCTTTGTCTTAAATCGTTGCTGTAGCTCTTTGTCATTTTCCTTTTATTTTAACAAAAAAATTACACCTAATTCAACCTAAATTACTATAGTATGGATTTGGAGCTTGCAAGATTACGGAATTACGGTTAGTATGACTGGTAAAGGTCGTTCGAATGACAATGCGAATATTGAGAGGTTATGGCGTTCTAAATAATCTAATTTTATTTTAGTAGATTTAAGATAAATAGTCTCTCTATTTTATAGGGTTTTGGTCTAGTCAATTAGGGTCAGTTCATTATGTGCTGGTTTGTGAAACTTTCACTTGGCAATATAAAGGTTGTAATAACAAAAATGGTAAAATATCTGTTTTATAAAATAAGTTTTATTTTGATAATGTTATTATGCGCCTCAGCGTTTGGAGCTAATAATAAAAAATTAACCAAAGAAGATATAATCCAGCAACTCTTACCAAAAACGCCACAGCAAATGAAGCAAAGCGGTTATGGCAAGGCCCCTATAAATATTGCGCTATGCAAATATTGGGGCAAGAGGAATAAAGAATTAAACCTACCACAAACATCTAGTATCTCTATTGCTTTGCCATATTATACAACTACAACTATTTCCATTGCCCAAGACAAAGATAGGATATTTTTAAATGGCAAAGAAGTGTCACTTGATAGTGAATTTGGTCGACGAACTATAGATTTTTTAAACTTAATCAGACAAAATAAAAATATATTCCTTAAAATAGAAACGAATAACGATTTACCAACTTCTGCCGGCCTTGCTTCTTCAGCTTCAGGCTTTGCTGCATTTGTTATTGCCCTAAATGATATATTTAATTGGAATTTAACAAATGAGAAATTATCTATTTTAGCTCGTATGGGGAGTGGGAGCGCAGCACGATCAATTCCACCAGGTTTTGTATATTGGCAAGCAGGAAAAAAAGCAGATGGTACAGATAGTTATGCTACTGAAATGTATTGGCACTTGCCACCTCAGCATAATTTTTGAATTTCATCCTTGATTTTCGAACTTCCTCGATCACTCAAATTTATGTGCCGAGCACCTTTCACATAAATAACTTGAACACCAGACTCAGGCACGCCCCCTTCATTTGGCTCATCATCTGAAGCTCCAAAACGCAAAATCTCTAATTTCGGATTTCTTGGGAAAGGATACCTTCTGCTATCAAGGGAAATAATCTTTGATAGCCTATCTGGATAAAGCGTAGCAAACATCATAGAGATATCGCCGCCGTTAGAATGGCCTATTAAAATCACCTTACTGAAGTCCAACTGTGGCTCTATCTTTTGCAATTCATTTATCACAAACAAAATGTTTTGAGCTCCACGTTCCCAAAAAGGCTTTCTTCTTTCCCACAAAGTTCCTGTTTTAGGGCGCACGTCGGTAATGAGATCATGCTGTATACTCAGAACAAAATATCCATGTGCAGCCAAAGCTTGTGCGATAAACGAATATTCAGTATTTTTGATCTGATAGCCATGGCTGATGATCACCACAGACTTATTTATCTTTTTCCCTTGATAAATAACCACAGGGACATTTCTGTCTCGAGCTTTGTCAAACATATCAAGTTTTTGCTTTCCAAAGCATAAGCATTACTAAAAGCTATGCAAGAGAATATGATGGCAAGCAATAAGTTAAATCTAGATTGCATTTCACCCCTCTTTCAATTAATCCAACGAGTCTTATCGGCGCTTCTGCACCATCTTTAATTTTAATGGGCAGGACCATAACAAAGCTGCCTATTGACGGCATATTATCTAAATTTGCTACATTTTCTATGATTACCTTATCCGCACCCAAAAAGGTTTTGTGTACCTTAAAGCCATCTTCTGGTCGATCAGGCGAAAGTGTATCAATGCCAAGGGCGCTCACGCCTCGTTCAAGTAAAAGTGAGGCTGCTTCAGAAGATACGGATGGGAATACATGGTTGTTATGGTATTTTAAAGGCTCGTGCCAAAATTTGCTCCAGCCGGTTTTAACCATCACGCATGAGCCTTTTGGAATAACTCCATACTTGCTTTCGAAAACATCTACATCTTCGGCGCTGAAACTATAACGTTCATGGCATTGATCCGATACATCAATCACCACGCACGGCATGATCAAATCATTAACATCAAAATCATGGATGAATCTCCCGCCAGGAATACAGTGACTTGGCGCATCCATATGCGTGCCGATCCCAGCATGCATTTTAACTTTCATCACGCGGAATTTATCTTCGCCTTGGCAATCAGAATAATCTATATGCACATCGTGATTAAACCCGCACCCACCATTCCAGGTAGGGATAGTGCTATCAAGTGCGTGGGTTAGATCGATGATTTTGTAGGGGAAAGTCATCGGGCACTCTCTTCTAGATGACCATTGTCATCTTTCGGTCCAGGCCAGAAAAATGGGTTATATGCGATCTCCCATAAATGTCCGTCAAGGTCAGTAAAATATCCAGAAAATCCACCCCATTTAGTTTTTTGAGCTTGCTTTACAATATTAGCACCGGCGTTTTTAGCTTGCTCTAAGATATCTGTAACCTGATTTTCGTTTTCAACATTATGCGCTAGTGTGATCCCTCTAAAACCAGAAGATGCAACATATATTTGCGCATCTTTAGCTAACAATTCCCATGGATAAAGCGATAACCAGCTGCCGTTAAGCATGAAAAAGCTGATATTGCCTTCAAAATCCATTTTTGTAAACCCAAGCCCTTCTTTATAGAATCTTGTGGCCTTGGTTAAGTCTTTTGTTCCTAAAGTAATAATATTAATTCTTGGCTTCATTTTTTAACTCCTGTTTTAATTTCTTCGTAAACCACAGCACCAAGTCATCATCAAGCGGATAGCTATTGCCAGGTATTGCTGGTTGGTAATTGTATGTAACACCTTTGCCGTCAGGGATATAGCCGCGCTTTATATAAAGTCTTTGAGCTGGTCCATATCCACCATCTGCGCCTGCATAAAGACCAACACCGATGCCGACAACTTTACTTCTTGTTGCAGCTTCTTTTTCCGCTGTATCAAGCAGTAAGGAGCCAATACCAATTTTGCGATAGGCCGGCAATACGTTTAAATCCATAACCTCCGGTATCTTTTTTGCCTTAAATGACGAATATTGCGATTTCCATTTTAAGGTTACGTAAGCGGCAAATTGATCATAGACGTGAGCCACCCAAACGAGTCGCTCACCCGCTTCTTGCTCCTTTAAATATTCTTCGAAAGATGATGGCGGTTTATTCCAACCTATTGCCTTGAAAGCTTCAGATATAACTACAATATCTTCTCTTATAAGGGGACGTATTAATACGTCATTTGTTCTGTTTTCACAAAGATCATCCAGGCTTTTGAGCATATAAACCATATTCCATTCATAGCCTTGAGGTTTTAAATTGAATAGTGGAGCAAAACCTAAGGATTTGTAGAAGTGGTATGTTTTCAGATAATTTTCATCTGTTTCCTCTGGCGATAAAGTTTCGACAGAAATTGTTTTAGCGCCTCTATTTTTGGCCTGCTTAAAAGCTTCGTCAGATAAGAGTTTTCCTATGCCCGTTCGGTGGTACCCTCGTAAAATACCCATCCAATAAATATTGGCATTTTCAAGATAAGGAAAATCTATTGAAATAAGACCAACATATTCTTCACCTATGCATGCCGCCAGATTGAGCCGAGAGCGGACCCCAACAGCATAATGTTCATTGACTTCAGGTAAACCAAAGTACTCCGGCAAATCAGCTGTAATTTTGCGGCAGAGTCCTTCAGCCAAGTCTGGTGTAATTATTTTAATCTTTATCATAACACCTTACCCACCGGAACATCATTTGGGTCAGATTCGTGACCTTCTGGATCATCAAATGGCACTTCTGTATAGCCGTTTTTGAGATAGAACCATAAGCTGGTTTGTCTAGATTCAGCATGGATGCTTTTAACACCTGAACTTTTTAACCATTTCTCTATAAGCGTCAAAAACCTGCTTCCAAAGCTTTGATTTCGCCTATTCTCATCAGTGGTAATAATACGAATTGCAGCTCTTTTATCAGGCCAGAACTGAATATGGGCGTAAGCAACGATCTCTGTGCCTTGATACAAAACAAGATGGGCATGCTTTTCATGGTTAAAGGTCCATGTGTAAGGATCTTCTATGCCGTGGGGACCAAAGAAATAAGTGTCCCTGAAATGTTTGGCTGCAGCCCATTCTGTGTTGTCGTTACATTTCAGCATGCGAATTCTGTTAAATCCGGCTTCTCTCAAAACTTCCCTAATAAAATCCCCTTTACGGAGTGTGTAATTCGTAAAAGGTGAATTTTCTTTGGTAAATGATGATTCATCTTGAATTAGCTCTTCTTTGAGCTTTGCGTAATCATCCAGTTTGTTTGGGTGATTTCGCAAGCAATCCCGGAAACACAGGTTTAATTCGATTTCCGGATGAAATTCCTCATATACATGGAGATTAAGATCGATATCTCCTCGTTTACTAAAGCCATAGTGCAATGGGATATTGTATTCACCACGATACTGAATTCCTATTTTTCCCAGTTGATCTCGAGCTAACAAGGGATCTTGCACAACAGCGATCATGTCTATCTTAGGTTTGGCCGCTAAACCCGGTACCGCCGTTGAACCAATATGGTGAATTGCTAAACAATTACCACCCAAGGCTTGCCCGATAAGCTTCGCCTCTTTTTCATAAATATGAGACCAATTTGGGTCATAGGGAACGACTTGGATTTCTTTAGACATTTCTAAACTCTACATAACGTTGATTGTTAAAATAGCTTTTGATGCCAAAAGCCACTCCTGGGATCATGGGCTCTGGTAACTTATATGGATCAAACCACCCTAGAGAATCCTGCTTTGAAGGCTCTAAATTTGTCGGTTCTTGAGCGTCG
The DNA here is from genome assembly GCF_000388175.3 of Holospora undulata HU1. Classification (GTDB taxonomy): domain Bacteria; phylum Pseudomonadota; class Alphaproteobacteria; order Holosporales; family Holosporaceae; genus Holospora; species Holospora undulata_A. The sequence continues at coordinate 5,443 of NZ_ARPM03000132.1, forward strand.
CCCAAATCACTAACAAAAAACAGTTCTAATGCATAAAATTTTTTCATAAAATCAAAATAATCTTTTTCTATAAGGAAAACTGTTGTTTCTAAAGTCACATCCTGAAGCTTAATCCCGATTTCTTCTTTGGCTTCACGAATAATGGCTTCTTTTGGTGATTCACCTGCCTCAATACTTCCTGTCACGCAATGCCAGTGAGAGGCCCAGATTTTGTTAGTCGGGCTTCTTCTCGTTAATAGAATTTTGCTATCTTTTCTTAAAATTAAATGTGGTATTATCATCATGATGATTTTGCAACCTTCAAATATTTATACGTAAACGTGAGTGCCCGTCCTATAAAATAGCCAGAAAATAATCCACTTATTACACTTTCAATAATAGAGTATTTAAGGAACAAGTCTGGATCTGTCGACTTTAAATAGCCAAAATAATATTTAACAAGAAAAAAGGAAATCAATACTATAAGCGTTCCATAACCTCCAGGCACTTCAATTGAACATTCTTTTTTTATAACCTTTAATGTATTTCCTGTGTTTATAAAGAAGCTTGCTATGCTGCCTCCCATAATTACAAGACAAAATACCAAAGCATCATCTGAAAGAAGCGTTTTATACTTAATAGCCAGCAATATTAATGGAATGATAAAGAGCTTGGGCAGATAAATAACCCTTGTTTTTATACTCTTAATGCCTACAAACAATAAATAGCATAATATAGCCCAGACGTATAATGGCGTTCCTTTAATGATGTGTACAAATTCATTCATAACTCTTTCCTCATAAAACTCTTAATGCCTACAAACAATAAATAGCATAATATAGCCCAGACGTATAATGGCGTTCCTTTAATGATGTGTACAAATTCATTCATAACTCTTTCCTCATAAAATTCTTACATCTTTTTTAAAATACGCATCACTAAACCAGCAGGCAAAACGCGCAAGATGTGGCTTATGAAGAAATAGAAAAGAGATGGGTAACCTCGTGATTTTTTTAGCTCAGAGAATTTACGCATATACTTCGCCATTTTTTCAGCACTCCATGTAAAGGGAAAGTTGCCTTTAAGACCACCTGTTGCCACGGGACCCGTATAAATGGACGAGAAGATCAAGTTTCTTCCGCAATAAGTGAGCGATAAACTCTCAAAAGCTTTTGAAATAGCTGCTTTTGATGCACAATAAGCACTCCCTGTAGGTGGTGCAAAAATTGCATTTACCGAACTTGTAACAATAAAGTGAGCACCGCCGCCCAGCAGGCATGGTTTTTCAAAAAATTCAACAAAGGCTAAAACGCCAAAGTAATTGACTGCCATAATGCGTTCATGTATTTCAACCGTAAACGCTTCAGGGTTTTCAATAACTTTTTCACCTGCGATACCTGCATTCAAGAAGAAAAGATTGGGACAAAGACCTTGATCAAGAATATTTTGGCAAGCTCTACGAATATCAGACTTGTCTGAAATATCGCATATAATAGGGATGAATGAGGACCCCATTTCATTTTTTATTGCATTCAGTTTCTCTACCCTGCGAGCTATTCCAACGACAATCCAATCTTTGGATATCAACTCCCGAGTCAATGCTTCGCCGATTCCAGAAGATGCACCTGTAACGAGAGCAATATTCTGTTTATTCATATTCTTTTCCTTCTCTATCACGATTTACCACCCCAAGAAATTCCGCCATCTATGGCGAAGGTAGCACCGGTGACATATTTAGAGGCGCTATTTGAAGCAAGGTATAGTATCAATCCATCAAGATAACTTGGCTCGGCTATAAATCCTGCAGGTATTTTATCTTTCCAGAAATTAGGGTCATGTTTGTTTGGAGAACCCAGCAAATCTGACTGAACCGGTCCTGGATTAATTGTATTAATTCTGATTTTATACTGCGATAGCTCAGTTACTAAAGATTTTGTCATATGTATGACTGCAGCTTTGCTTGCGGCATAAGCCGTTAGCTCTTTGTAAGGGAAGCTATCACCATTTACACTGCTGATATTAATAATCGATCCATTGATTTTATGGCTCTTCATATGATTTGCGACTGCTTTGGTGACATACCACACGCCCATTACGTTGGTTTGCATAACTCGCTCAAAATCGCCATTATCATCCTCTGAAAAAACAGGAGTCAAGGCCTCAGTCGCTGCGTTGTTTATGCAGATATCAATCTTTTCACCGGCTTCTTCCAGTGCAGCAAACGCTGCTTTTACTGATGCTGAGTTAGCGACATCCATCTGTATGGCTTTGCTGTTCTTAAGTTCCTTACTAAAAGCATTAAGTTTATCAATATCGCGACTAGCTAAAATTACTCGCGCACCAGCTTTGTTTAAAATAATGGCGAATTGTTTACCTAAGCCTTGGGATGCTCCTGTGATGATAGCCGTTTTACCATTCAAATTAAAAAGCATTGCCAGTGAATTAATTGTCTTACCAGATGCCATAGTCGTATTGCCGCTCCAAATAAATATAATAAGTAAAAAGCATTTTAAGAAGGTCCTCATATTCATCAAATCCAAAATTATTTTCTTGCCCCTTATGCGCAGCTTTATCTTGACGTACTTTGCTGTTTTATGCAAATATATTCTGTGTATAGACAGTATGTAACGCGTAAAATAACTGTTTAAAGGAGATCATTTGCATGCATCAACACCCATCTATTTCACCTTTCAACTCACTAACGGGAAAGTAAAGTCATGAAAAAGTCATTAAAAACAAACTGGATCAACATGAAGGAAGTGTCAGGGTTCTTGCTCTATTCTGCTTATTTTGCGTGGAAGCGCAAGATTGAAAGTACTCTTTTGCCTCATGATCTTACGCATGTTCAGTTTATGCTTTTGATGACATTAGGATTTTTGAAGAAAGATAAGTCTGATGTATCGCAAAATGACCTCGCAAAGTTTTTGAGTTTTGATGTAACCATGACCTCTCAGGTATTACGTGCCCTAGAGAAAAGAGGCTTACTCAAGCGCTCTCAAAAAGAAGGTGACGAACGGTCTAAATTTTCTGAGCTCACAGATGCCGGTGTAGCTAAAATACAAGGCGCAGCCAAGGATTTACTCAAGGCCGAAGAATCATTTTTTGTGAGCTTAGGGGAAAATAAGCAAGGCTTTGACGAACATTTACGCGGCATTTTACAACAACAAATAGCGGACGCGGCATGAGTAAAAAATGAAAAACAAAATTTATACGTTTAAAATATCTGTAGATAATAAAATTTTCAGGATCATAGAAATAAAAGGTGAAAAAAGCCTATATGACTTAGCAAATTTCATAGTGAAATCTTTTGATTTTGATATGGATCATGCATTTGGTTTTTACAATAACATTAAAGATTTATACAGCAGCGATGAAATTTATGAACTGTTTGCTGATATGGACGATTGCGACCCAAGTGAAAATGCGCAAGGAGTTAAGAAAACAAAAATTTACTCGGTGTTTGAGCCAAAAAAGAAAATGGCATTCTTATTTGATTATGGGGATGACTGGATTTTTCTAGTCGAATGCAAATCTATTGCAGAGCCTCTAGAAAAAACAAGGTATCCGCGTATTGTTGAAAAAGTTGGAAAATCACCAGAGCAATATCCTAATTATGACGAAGAATAATATGAGAAATGATAAAACCAATCTATTTGTAGTAATTTTGAGTTACAAGGTTCCATTGGAAAAAATTGACGCCTTTAGATCAGCTCATTTAGATTTTTTAAGCAATTACTATGCTAAGGATTTTTTTATTGCTTCTGGCCCTCAAATACCACGTAAAGGTGGGATAATAATTGCAAAATGTGATAGCAAAGATGTTTTGCAAACAATATTGAAACAGGACCCGTTTGCAGAAAAAAATCTAGCAACCTATGAGATAATCGAATTTTCTCCGACAAAATGGAGCAAGGAATTTGAAAGTATTGTATTTGCACAAAGACAAGAAGATGATCCGAACAAAATCCTCGATGAACTTAAATCAAGGGAGCCAATCTTTCATCATCCTGAAAAGTTTGGAAAAACAAAAGAAGATATTTCCAAACAAATATGTGATGAATTTTGGGAAGTTGGTGCATCAGGTAATGTCTACACCAAACAAGACGTTATAGAAACTCTGCTTGAGCGGTATAACGACCCAGATTATCAAGATATTTGGGAAGCAAAAGACTTTGAGCTCACCAAAATCGTGCCGGATAATTATTTACTGACATACTCCCTTATCCAAGACAAAACAAGAGCCACAAGAAGATCAACACTTTGGCGCAGAGTCAATGGTGATTGGAAGATACTCTATCATCAAGGAACTTTGATTGAGGAAGGTAGCGCATGAGTAAAAATAATATCCATGTTTTGAGTCGAGGCGTGATAATAGATCAAGGGCATATTCTCCTAGCGTATGATCCAAGACCGCACCCTAACCATTATTATGAATTAAATACTCCTTTTTATTATCTTCCTGGGGGGCATATTGATTTTCAAGAATCTGCATCCAATGCACTGATTCGCGAGATAAAAGAAGAAACAGGATTTGAAGCAGCAATAGAAAAATTTTTAGGAATTATTGAACATGCATGGAATTTTCCAGGGGATGAGGTCTGTTGTCATACGCACGAAATTAATTTGATTTATAAGCTCAGTATTACAGAGTTAAAATTTGGAGATAAGGTGCCACAAAAAGAAGAGCATGTTGCTTTCGAATGGCTACCAACTGACTCGCTATACGAGATCGATCTTCGTCCCTTACCACTTAAATCCGCTTTATCTAAATGGTTGGAAGGTACTAACGATAATATATTTTGGAGCACAATGAAATGAATAACCTTGCTTTGCAAAACACTTGACCTACCAATCAGTTTTTATTTTCTCCCAGGGGGGCATGTTGAGCATGGTGAATCGGTTGAAACATCGCTCCTTCGTGAATTAATAGAAGAAACTGGAGCTCATTGCAAAATCAAGAGATTTTTAGGATGTTTAGAATACAGCTTCGAACCAGGGCATAGCAGTATCTGTCACAACCATGAATATAATTTTATTTTTGAGGCTGAATCAGAATCTTTGAAAATTGAAAACAAAATACCGCAACTTGAAGCTCATATTGAATTAATTTGGGTACCCTTGCATCAAATATCTGAAATTGATTTTAGAGCTGAGCCCCTGCGAGAGCTTGTACCACAATGGTTAAAATACCCAGCTTCAGATGTATTTAGGAGCGTGATGATATGACACAACCAACAACCATCATCTATTTAACCGGCAAACCCGGAGTTGGAAAATACACCATCGCTAAGGAGTTGGCTGCAAATCATGGTTTTATCGTGTGCGATAATCAACTCATCAATAATCCTATTTTTGAGCTATTGCAATATGACGGATATGCCAAGATACCTGATTTTGCTTGGGAAGCGATTGGGAATATTAGAAGATGCGTTTTGACGTTTTTAGCCAAAGAAATCCATAACAGTTATGTTCTGACAAACAACCTATACGAAGATGCAGGCGATAAAGTCTGTTATGCAGAAGTGGTTTATATGGCAGAAGCAAGGGGCTCAATATTTGTGCCTGTCAGGCTTTTGATTGATCAAGATGAACATTTACGACGGGTTGTGGATCCAAAGAGGCGTAATCGATGGAAATCAATTGATCCGCAAGATGTGCACGATGAACCCCCACTTCTTTCCATCTCCCACCCTAATGTATTTTCGCTAAATGTTAGCAATTTAAGCCCGGAAGATGCTGCAGAAGCGATTATGAATCATATAAAAATACTAACTCAGAGGTGAATATGAAAACACTTAAACATACAACAGCAAAAGCCTCTTATTACAACACAAGGGCTGAGTGCTATGATGAATTTAATGAAAATAATTCGAAGGCCATCAATGCGCTTTTAGAGAAAATATTAAAAGAGCATCAGGTTGCTACCGTTCTTGATCTTACTTGCGGCACTGGTTCTCAAGTCTTTTGGCTGCAAGAAAAAGGCTTTGAGCTCACCAAAATCGTGCCGGATAATTATTTACTGACATACTCCCTTATCCAAGACAAAACAAGAGCCACAAGAAGATCAACACTTTGGCGCAGAGTCAATGGTGATTGGAAGATACTCTATCATCAAGGAACTTTGATTGAGGAAGGTAGCGCATGAGTAAAAATAATATCCATGTTTTGAGTCGAGGCGTGATAATAGATCAAGGGCATATTCTCCTAGCGTATGATCCAAGACCGCACCCTAACCATTATTATGAATTAAATACTCCTTTTTATTATCTTCCTGGGGGGCATATTGATTTTCAAGAATCTGCATCCAATGCACTGATTCGCGAGATAAAAGAAGAAACAGGATTTGAAGCAGCAATAGAAAAATTTTTAGGAATTATTGAACATGCATGGAATTTTCCAGGGGATGAGGTCTGTTGTCATACGCACGAAATTAATTTGATTTATAAGCTCAGTATTACAGAGTTAAAATTTGGAGATAAGGTGCCACAAAAAGAAGAGCATGTTGCTTTCGAATGGCTACCAACTGACTCGCTATACGAGATCGATCTTCGTCCCTTACCACTTAAATCCGCTTTATCTAAATGGTTGGAAGGTACTAACGATAATATATTTTGGAGCACAATGAAATGAATAACCTTGCTTTGCACAGTAACTCAATCCGGGATTACATCCACCATCTCATCGCTTCTATAACACCCTATGACGATGTTTAACACAAACATATTAATGATACGTGTCTTTGGATTGAAAGTGGCGAGCCTATTTTTCGGGTTCAAAAGCCTGATGTCCCAAATAAACATTTAGTATCTTATTTTGTACTCTTCGATGACGTTCATCAAAAAATACTCTTATGTGATCATAAGAAAGCTCTTCTTTGGCTCCCCTCTGGTGGGCATGTAGAAATTGATGAAGATCCAAAAACTACAGTTGAGCGGGAATGTTTAGAAGAACTTAACATTACAGCTGATTTTTGGTCACCACATCCACTCTTTTTAACCTCAACAGTAACTGTAGGTCTAACAGCGGGTCATACAGACGTAAGTTTATGGTACGTGCTCAAAGGTAATAGTCATAAAGCTTATGAATTTGATAAAGAGGAATTCAATGACATCCGTTGGTTTCATCTTGATGAGGTGCCTCACTCAAAATCAGATCCTCATATGGAACGTTTTATACAAAAATTCAAAGGTAATTTATGAAAAATCTCACCCACAGAAAAGCAAGAATTGCTGATTTACCACGTCTTGTAGAGCTGCTCTTAGAAGATGAACTAGGGAGCACAAGAGAATCAAAATCAGCTGCAGTGCATGAAAACTACATCAAAGCATTTTACAAAATCGATAGCGATCCAAACCAATATTTAATGGTCATAGAAAATGGTGATGAAATTCTTGGCACCTGCCACCTCACCATTATGCCATCACTCACTTTTATCGGCAGCACCCGTATGCAAATAGAAGCCGTAAGGGTCACAGGGAAATATAGAGGCCAGAAAATAGGATCTTGGATGTTTAATCAAGCGATTTCTTATGCCAAGGAAAATGATGTTTCTATTGTCCAGCTCACAACAAATAAAAAGCGATCACAAGCAAAACATTTTTATGAAACGCTTGGTTTCGAGGCAAGTCATGAAGGTATGAAATTATATTTGGAGCAAGTGGCATGAGCATTAATTTTGAAAAAGCCAATGTAAATCACGTTAATATTATTTTTGGTTGGCTTGCAGAGCCTTTTGTTCAGGAGTTTTGGGATAATACGCAAGGCCATAAAGACGATATTTTAAATTTTGTTAATGGCAGAAAAGAACCTTCGAATTATTGTGAAGGCAAGTATTTTTATTGGATAGCAAGCTGGAATCGCCACCCATTTGCAATGTTAATGACGATCCAAGAAACAGCTGAAGACCACATCGATGATATTAAATTAAGTCACCTTTCAAAAACCGGTAATACGTATGGCATCGATTACATGATTGGGGATAAAGATTATTTTGGCAAAGGCTATGGGGCCAAGACCTTATCGGAATTTCTTGATTTCTTCAGAAGAGAATTCGACGGATCAGCCGATACATTTATAATAGACCCTGCTAGTGATAATCCTAGAGCAGAGCATGTTTATATGAAAGCAGGTTTTGAGCATATTGCTGACTTTATAATGGGTGGAGATTGTAGCGGTGCCGGTAAGCCCCATCATTTATTGATTAGACGTTTTCTGTCTGCAAATAAGAATCACATCAAAGCAATTTGCCATCATTTTAATCTTGGGATACCAACTCAAGCGCCCACAAGAGTACACGGTGGCTTGCTGCATATCATGTGGCGTCTTGATACAGATAAAGGCTCCTATGCGATTAAGCGGCTATCTAAAGATATTGATTTGCAAAATGAGCAAGTCATTAAAAATTATGAATTGAGCGAGCAAATAGCTTCAAGTTTTATAGCTCAAAATATCCCTGGGGTATGCGCTCTCTCGCAATCTGATAAACATCTTTTAATTACAGATGAATATGGCTACCTTGTGTACCCTTGGGTTAACGCGAAAGCTTTAGATAAAGATGAAATTAACGAAGGTCAAGCATTATTCATTGCCAGAATACTTGCAAAAATGCATTTAATAAATCTCTGTATTGAAGGTATCGATCAACCTGAATTTGATATTCATGATAACAAACACATTACAAACTTAATTAAGCAGTCAACTCAAATGCGGCTTCCATTTGCTGACATTTTAAATTCCCATTTATCTACCCTTCTCGAAATTAATGAAAATTATTTGGGTTCAATTGAAATTCTTAAAAAACATACAGTCGTTGGACATGGTGACTTAGATCAAAAAAATGTTTTGTGGACTGGGAACAAGGAACCTCTATTAATTGATTGGGAATCGGCCCGTAAACTAAACCCCACATATGAAATTGTAAATGCTGCGTTAGATTGGTCGGGCGTGACAACCAATCTCAAGATCAATTTGTTCCATAAAATGCTTAAATCTTATTCGGAGTCCGGAGGTTTAATTGAAAAACGCATAATTGAAGCGGCGTTTTATGGGGTTATGGGAAATTGGATTAACTGGATGGTTTACAATATTAATCGGTCTATCAATCAAAGAGAACTTGAGCAAAAAAATATTGGGATAGAACAAGTCATGCAAGTATTGCCAACAATTTTAAGAGTAAAAACTTTGATGCCAGAATTAATAAGTGAGATAGCGTCATGATCAAGATCGAACTGCTTAAAAACCATCCCAGCACTATACCCGCACTTGCACACATTTGGCATGAAGTATTAGGTAAAATCTGGGTTCCTGATGTACCCGTTGAACGTGTTATCACAAGATTTGCAGATCACTTGAAGATCCACGCTTTGCCAATCACTTTTATTGCATTAGATGGCGATTTACCGGTTGGCATGTGCTCTTTGCGTGAAAATGATGGCATTCGTCCAGATCTTACTCCTTGGCTCGGTTCACTTGTCGTCGATCCAAAATATCAAAAGCAAGGCATAGGCAAGATGCTGATTGATGTGACTGTGCTGAAAGCAAAAGAGCTTGGTTTTGAAAAGCTGTACTTGTTTGCTTTTGATGATCCCACCATACCAGAATACTGCGAACGTCTTGGATGGAGGGAAATCGGTATGGATGAATTTAAATCTCATCCTGTAATCGTTATGGAGGCATTGTATGATCAAAATCGACCTTCTGAAAAATCATCCAGATGCTATACCAGCGCTTGCTCAAGTGTGGCATGACGTTTTAGGTAGAATTTGGTTTCCAGAGCTTACAATTCAAGAGATAGAGTTATTGACATATGATGAGCTCAATCACCCAGATGAAACAACTTCATTCGTTGCGTTGTGTGATGAAATTCCAGTAGGATTTTGCACATTGAAACTTAAGGAAGAGTTTTGTCCAGATTTAGGGCCGTGGCTTGCAGATGTAGTAGTAGCCTCGAAATATCAAAAACAGGGGATCGGCAAAATGCTGATTGACATCGCAGTCCTAAAAGCAAAAGAGCTTGGTTTTGAAAAGCTGTACTTGTTTGCTTTTGATCCCACCATACCAGAATACTACGAACGTCTTGGATGGAGGGAAATCGGTATGGATGAATTTAAATCCCATCCTGTAACCGTTATGGAGGTGGAGTTATGAACAGCTTAGCAGAGTTATAGCTCACCTTTAATTTATGAATCAGAATACGGTGGTTACACAGATGATTTCGATGTTTTTTGTAGCACCGTAACAAAAGGTGAAGCACTTGATATTGCTTGCGGTACAGGGCGTATTACACTTAGGCTTCCTGAAATTGGGTTAAAGTGCATTGGCATAGATACCAGCGATCCGATGCTTGGATTAGCTAAAGAAAAAGCACGAAACCATGGGCTTGATATTACGTATCTAAACGTAGATATGCGCAATTTTAACCTTAATAAAAAATTCGATCTACTAACAATGGCAGGCAACAGCTTCCAAGCTCTTCTTACAGAAAAAGACCAGTTTAGGTGCCTTTCTTCGATTACAATCCATATGCATGACAAAAGTTTATTCATCATGAACACACGCAATACAACCGATGATGAAATGCGTGACGCTCCACGATTTGAACATTGGCATGATTTCATTGATGATAAAAATCAGCTGGTTAAAGTGTATGGTATGCAAGTTTTTGATCCTAAAACAAACATTGTGAAATATACCACAAAACGATCATGGCAAAGTTTTGAAACTTTAACCAAGATTGAATTGAAATTTACCAACTTAACGAACCTGTCAAAAATTCTGAGGCAGTCTGGGCTTGAGATTTGAGAAATCTATGGGGATTTCATGAAGGCGCCCTTTGATTCACTGAAATCAAAGGATATCATTTTAATTTGTAAGAGAACACTATGACAACTGAATCTACTCCAACCCTTGATCTTGCGGGCAAACTCATAGCGGAGCAATTTCCAGAATACGCTAGTTTACCTATCGTTGATGTTGAGAAACAAGGACATGATAACCGCACCTATAGGCTTGGTGAGCATATGCTTATTCGTATGCCAACAGCTAAGACTTACGCTTTAAAAGTTCCAAAAGAGCAAGAACTACTGCCGCAATTAGCAAAACGTTTAAGCGTTAGCATTCCAGCTCCGATTAAAATGGGAAAGCCATCGGCAAATTATCCTTATCCATTTTCTATATATCAATGGTTGCCTGGAAAAAGTATCAACCTCCTGACGTTAACAACTCAAGACAAAGAACAACTTGCCTTTGATCTCGCCAAATTTTTAAAAGAGCTGCAAACAATTAATGATGTTGCAGGCCCTCCCGCCTTCGCTGGAGCTTCGGCGTGGTGCGAGCCGGGTCAGCACAACTGGTGGCGAGGTGATCATGTAAGTGTTTACGATAAAGGAGCGCGAGAACAGATCGCAGAGCTAGCTGAAATCATAGATGCAAGCAAAGCATTAGCTTTATGGGATAAGGCTTGTGCGACAATATGGAATAAGGCGCCAATATGGATTCATGGCGATTTTGCGATTGGCAATATACTGATGGATAGCGGCAAAATATCTGCCGTCATTGACTTTGGCGGTGCTGCGGTTGGAGATCCAGCGTGCGATCTTGTCATTGCATGGACGTATTTGAGCGGCAAAGCGCGTGGGATTTTTATTTCTGAAATGGATATGGATACTGATACATGGCTTCGTGCACGTGCCTGGGCATTGTGGAAAGCAACATTCGAACTGTGCCAGATAGCAGATAAGAATAGCCCTGAAGCTGGTTTACAAAAAAGAATTATTGATGAGGTTATAAATGGATAAAGCTTTAGACACCTACCTCAGCCTTTGCAGCGAGGTTTACGATTTAAGCAAGCCAAACCCACCGGAAGATGCCTATGCTTTTTATCGTGATTATGCCATGAACTCGAATGCTCCTATTTTAGAGCCAATGTGTGGCACAGGACGATTTTTACTGTCCTTACTTGAAGAAGGTTTCAATGTGCATGGCTTTGACGCCAGCGACCATATGCTTAAAGTCTTGCATGCTAAAGCCAAGGTTAAAAACCTAGAAGCCACGGTATGGAAAGGCTTTGTTGAAGATTTAAAACGTCCAGAAAAATACAATTTGATTTTTATTCCCAGTGGGTCTTTCTGTTTAATCATCAACCCTGTGCAGGTAGAGAAGTCACTTAAAGCCATTTATGACCACTTAGCTGACGGTGGTATATTCTTATTTGAAGCAGAAACTTTGCAAGCCGTTCCTAAAGAAGGTATATGGCGCGGTTCGGTATGGCCTAAACCAAATGGCCAAAAAATTATCCTAAGCCAGCTTGCAACGATGCAAGACGATATCTGTACCAGCCTTTGCAAATATGAACTGATGGAAGCGGGAAATATTATCCATACAGAAATTGAAGAGCTGAGAGTGAAAATTTATGACCAGGATCAGCTGATGGAAATCCTAAAATCCGCAGGCTTTAAACATATCAGAACGCTCAAAGCTTTTGATCAATCTTCAGAGCCTGCGAGCCTTGATGAGTCTATTATTTATGAATGCAGAAAATAAAATTACCATAAAATCCGTAAGCATTGATGATGCAAGGCTGCCTGCAGTTATTCATGACGCAATTGGGAATCCTTCGCCAGACAAAGTTCTAGAGGTGATTGGAAGCTATAAGAATTCAGATCATTCAATCACTGGGGCCTTTATAGGTAATATTCTTGTTGGAATTTTAGGCCTCTATAAAACAAGTGAGGTTATTACCATTCGCCACATCAGTGTACTGCAAGATTTTCAAAAACAAGGGATTGGAACGTTGCTTTTAGAAGAGGTAAAGAAACAGTATAAAGGCTGTAAGATTGTGGCTGAAACAGACACGGAATCAGTAGATTTTTATGCTAAATCAGGTTTTACCTGTCATGAGTTTAAAGGGCCATATGGGAATTTAAGATATGAGTGTGAGCTTAATCTATGAGTTTTAATGGAAATATCACAGCAATATCTGATGTGCACTATGTCGTTGAAGACCTTCTTTTGAAATTTCCTGACATTCATGGCAGTATTATTGTGGCAAAGCAGGACCAAGTTTTATATCACAAAAGTTTTGCATCCCATGGAAATATTAAAGCGGACAAAAATGCGCAATATCTGATTGCGTCGCTTACAAAAAATTTCACAAGCGCTGGCCGTTTTAAAGCTTTTATTTGAACATTTTGGTGATGACATATCAGATACTTTAAACAAGCCGTTATCAGATTTTTTATCCGAAGATCATCCTATCTGGCTAGGGGAAATGCCTGATTTTGCAAAAGTTATTACAATCCATCATCTTTTGAGTCATACGTCAGGGCTGGACGCTACTCATCAGCCATTGCTTTATTCTCCGGGAGAAAGATACCGCTATTCAAACCTTGGCTATATTCTCATTGGGCATATTATTCAATCTCTTACCACGGAGCCTATCGATTCTTACTATAAACGAGCTCTTTTTGATCCTGCAGGAATGCAAAATACATTTTTGGTGCTGGACGGAATACCTGCATCTTTACAAAATAACCCAGCTTTCAGCGCTCTTGTGCCTGGCTTTGAAAAAAACGGCGATCAAATTCAAAAGATTGCGGATAAACCTGACTTTTCAAAATTATTTACAGCAGGCGGCATTATTTCAACTCCAATCGATCTGGTAAAATGGCAGCATGCTTTATATCAGGGGCGTATCATTCCACTAAAATTGCTTCAGCTCATGACGCATCCAGTGATTGAAAAATCAGGATTTGCTTTTTATGACGGCGAAGGCTCTTTGTATGCTGGGTATGGAGTTGACGTCTTAGACAATGGAAGGGCAATGCTTTATCAGCATTGCGGTGGAACATCTGGCTATCAATCCAAAATTTCTTACGATCCAAAGACGCAAATTAGCATTATCAATTTATCCAATATTATGGAAGACAATCCTTCCATTTTTGCATTTACAAATCAGCTTAGTAATATGATATCAAGAATTAATGATGAGACAGAAGATGCAAAATAAAACCCGCTTCTCTTTAATCATCTGGATTGTGGCACTTATAGCGATTGGTGGAGCTATCGGCTCTCTAACCAAGCCAGAGATTAGCACTTGGTATAGCACGTTAAATCGCTCACCCCTGACACCGCCAAATTATGTATTTCCGGTTGCTTGGACTATCTTATACGGAATGATTGGCGCTTGCGGCTGGCTCATTTGGCGCACGTCTTCATTTCCTAAGCTAAGTGTTATCACAACATTATACGTAACTCAGCTCATTTTAAACTGGAGCTGGACACCTTTGTTTTTCCATTACCATTTAACCGGGATTTCTCTCGTAGTTTTGGTCGCTATGGATATTCTGGTCTGTGCGCTTATTTATCTGACTTACAAAAAAATGAAAGCGGTTTCGCTGCTGATG